>JBAXND010000085.1 GCA_037133915.1 Bacteroidota bacterium | reverse complement strand
CCTCAACTCACGACTCACGATCCGTCAGGAGACGGATTTCGGCTTCGCCTCAACTTACGACTCACGACTTACGACTCACGACTATTCGTGACGTAAATCATACATATCGATTATTTCTAACTTTTTACTTGTATTCGCCTCAACAGGGCATTACCTTTACGTGGATTTTGTGAAAAATCGAAGGTACATTGCTTATGGCAAAACAAAAAACAATTCAGGAGGTGCTTGAGGAAAAGGTGAACCTTCTCGAATGGGAGCTGAACAGACTGAAGCTGGACAATGAAAAGTTGTCGCAACAGCTTACACTGAGCCGCATTTCCGAATTCACAACCAAAGCAAATGAAAACCGCTTGAAACTTATCGTTGAAAATCTTCCGCTGCCCGTATTTTTAAAAGACCAGGATTCGGTGTATGTCCTTGCAAATAGGAAGTACATTGAAATGGTCAATTCCGATATGGCGAATTTTGAGGGTAAGACCGATTTTGATTTTTATCCGGTCGACCTCGCCGAAAAGTACAGAGCCGATGATGCACGCATACTTCAGGATGGGCAGACCGTTTCTTATGAAGAAGATTTTGTTGAAAACGGTGTCACCAAAAGTGTGCTTACCACAAAGATGCCGTTCATTGACCCTGAAACCGGAAAGCGGGGACTGCTCGGGATTTTTATTGATAATACGGAGCGAAAACGGAATTTAATTGAAAGCGAATCGGCCAGAAACAAGGCTGAACAGGCTGATAATTTAAAATCTGCTTTTCTGGCAAATATGGCGAGGGAACTTCGCTCACCCTTGAATGCCGTTTCAGGATTTGCGCAGCTATTGGAGCATCCGGATATTTCTGAAGAGAAGCGCAAGGAATACATTTACCTTATTAATAAGCGCGGAAGCGACTTGCTGAATATTGTGAACGACATTGTTGATATTTCACAGCTTGAAGCCGGCAAAACATCACTCAACGAAAATCTGGGCGATATCAACGACCTGTTTACTGAATTATTTGAAAACTTTTCTTCGGGGACTAAATATGAATTTTTAAAATCAGTTGAACTGAAAATCGGGAAGCATTTGCCATGTAAAAAAACATTTGTATATGCTGATTTTGGTAAGCTGAGGCAGATATTGACACACCTGCTTGATAATGCGGTTAAATTCACCGAAAAAGGGCGTATAGAATTTGGGTGCGAACTTATTGGCGACCAATTGGAGTTTTATGTAAGTGATACCGGAATTGGTATTTCGGAAGAAAAACGCCACTTGCTGTTCGACCATTTGAAACCGGGCAAAGAAAATTTTCTGAGCAGCAAAGCCCAGGGAGCCATGCTTGGTCTGGCTATTTGCAGGAAAATGTTGGAATTGATGAACGGCAGGATTGAGGTTACATCTAAGGTTGGTGAAGGCTCTGAATTCCGGTTTACAATACCCTACAAAGCGGCGCAGGATGCTGAGACTCCCGAAAGTTTTTTCAACACCATAGATGATTGGGCTAAAAAAACCATCATGGTGGTGGAAGATAATCATTTCAATTGTGAATTTCTGGCGGCCGTGCTGCGACGCACAAACGCTAATTTTTCGGTTGCCTACGACGGCGAAACCGCCCTGAAGATTTTTCGCGAAACACCCGGTCTGGATATTGTGTTAATGGATATACGCCTGCCTGATATCAATGGCTTTGAGCTTACTCAGATTATGAAAGCCATACGTCCGGATGTGAAGATTATTGCCATTACGGCCTATGCCTCGGAAGACGACCGGCAGTATAGCGTGGACGTCGGATGCGATGCATTTATTCCAAAACCTGTTGATATAAATGTCCTCCTTCGTACCATCGAAAAATATTTTGTTGTGCCTTCGGCATCAGAAGCCAGATTAAGCTCAGCAACATCTCATTAATTAACTAATATCAAATAATAATAGCAATGACAAATGTAGGAATTATTGGTTCTGGAGTCGTGGGAATCGCATTAGCAAAGGGATTCATCAAATACGGCTATAATGTAATGATTGGCTCACGCGATAAAGCAAAGCAGCAGGAACTGTTAAGCTCACTCGGAACAACCGCTCGTGCAGGCGATTTCAATGAGGTAGCTGCTTTCGCCGATACAATTGTACTGGCCGTAAAAGCAAAGGGCGCCATATCGGCGCTTGCACTCTGCGATGCAGAGAACCTTAAGGGCAAAACAATTATCGATACAACAAATCCGGTCGATGATCTGCCACCGGAAAACGGCGTTTTGCGCTTCTTTACAAACCTTGATGAATCAATGATGGAACAGCTGCAGAAAGCATTCCCGGCTGCACATTTTGTGAAAGCATTCAACAGCGTGGGCAACGGACTCATGGTCGATCCTGACTTTGGAGGCGTAAAACCCAGCATGTTTATTTGTGGTAATAATGAAAATGCAAAGAAAGAAGTTGGGGAGGCAATCACCCGTTTTGGCTGGGAAGTAGCCGATATGGGCGCTATGGAAGCCGCCCGCGCCATTGAGCCATTATGCATGCTTTGGTGTATTCCCGGCTTGCGCGAGAACGAGTGGATGGGGCATGCTTTCAAAATGCTGAAGAAATAATATCGACCACACTTTATCAAAGGGAAATAACATTTGTGAAGCCGGCAGTGCAAGTTAACTGCCGGCTTTTTTATGCCACAGCGCAGGCTTGTCGGTGCTTTCATCATCTGATTTGGCTGCTGAAAGCTATTCCTCCTTTTATTCAAACGAATGCTTAAATTTGCTGAACAAAATATCATTATGAATACTGAGACCTTTTTTAAAATTAGCTACGGGCTGTACGTTGTAAGTTCGGCTGCCGGCGGAAAACGCAGCGGGTACATATCCAATACGGTTTTTCAGGTTACGGCCGAACCACCTAAGTTTGCAGTGGTGTGCAGCAAAGAAAATTTTACGGCACAACTTATCGGCACGAGTGGAAAAATTGGAATTTCAGTTCTTAAAAAAGAAACATCAGCCGAAGTAATAAGTACGTTTGGATACAGCTCGGGACGCGACAAAGACAAGTTTGAGAAATTCAATTTTATGATTAGGGAAGGAGAGCTTCCTGTACTTATTGATGATACGATTGCGTGGTTCGAATGCGAAGTGCTTGATGTGCATGACGCCGGTACCCATCTTATTTTTATTACAAAAATTCTCGATGGCGAAGTTCTTGATGCCGTGTCTGAACCCTTGACCTACGCGTGGTACCGCGATGTAAAAAAAGGGAAAGCACCTAAAAATGCACCAACATTTATTAAACCTGAAGAGCCGGCTGCGTTAAAAATGTCAACCCCGCTTTATAAATTCAAGTGCCCTGTTTGCGGCTATATTTATGATCCTGAAAACGGCGACCCATCCAACGATATCGCGCCGGGAACAAGGTTTGAACATTTGCCTGATTCCTGGTCATGCCCTATTTGCGGAGTGTCGCAAAGCGAATTCAATATACTGTAACAATATTTTTCATTTCTCATTCGTTCTGAATGGGAGATGAGACCCCTGATAACCATAATCGCATTCTTGTTCGTTCTCCGGGTAGGAGCACAGGAGTTTCACATCAAAGGGCGTGATGCCGGAACCTTTTCACTGGGCGCACGCAGCAGTATCGGACTTGTAAACGACGGCAAATGGCAGAAGACTGCCTTTGGCACCGGAGGGCAATTCCGCATCCGATTTTCAGACCGGGTAAATACCGACTGGTTCATGGATTATCTTACCGCCGACCTCGGCAACTACGCGTGGCGCGCCGACTGCCACATAGGGTGGAGTGTGTTGTATTATCTTTCAAAAAATCCGGATCCGCTTATTCAGCCGTATGTTCTTGCAGGACATTGTTTCGAATACCTGAAGTTCACCGATAACAACAATACTTCAAATTTTGCGGAACGTTGGAGCGGTTCGGTGCAGGGAGGCGTGGGGACGAGCATAAACCTCACGGATCGCTTCGATGTTTCGCTGGTTGCACAATATATGGTTCATATCGGAACACGCATCACTGCTTCAAACACCGAAGGCATCACAACATTCACAAAAAGCAAAGGCTTCGGTATTGCCGATCATGTGTTACTTCACATCAGCCTTAACTATAAAATCGCGGACCTGTGGTAAAAAAACTGTTGATACCGGCAATCATGATGCTGTGCCTGCAATCAGCCGCACAGCAGCGTACTGAGTATACTTCTGCAGGCTTGCTCAAAGCAAACCTTGCACTGATGCAGAGTTTCATGGTGCAGCATCCGGTTAAAAATGTTTATCTGGGTGGAAACCTTGAGTACTTCACAGGCTCACATCTGAGCATGCGCGGCGACTGCTTATGGTACCTAGACAGCAGGAAAAATCCGGCATTCAAACAAAATGGTGTTGTACTATTTGGTCCACTGCTTCATTATCCAATAAAGAGAAGCGATTTTTATGCAGGCCTGCAGCCCGGATTTTCATTTTCAACGCCTCTTATAATTGGTTCAGATGTGTCTGAAAATAGTTCATATCCGTCACGTTTTCTGCCCGCACTCAGCGTTTCGGGTGGTTATACTTTTTATTTTTCAAGATTCTGTAATTTTTATCTGGGCGTGAACTATCTCGTATCGCGCTATCGCGGAGCCGAAGGCGGAAGCATCAACCTTGATGAATTTATAATATCTGCCGGACTCGGATTCCATCTTTTCGTGATTCACCCGCACAACCCTTATCACTGAAATATCTTACGAAAAGTATCAAATGCCTTATGCTTCGTTAAACCGCAAGTGGCATTCGGATGTCAGGGTTAGTGTATATGATTTTCAGCTGCGCATTGAGATTCCTCATGCCGCGAAAATAGCGGGATTCGGAATGACATGACATCTTACCTGGAACTGTGTCATTCTGAGCGGAGTGTAACGCAGCGAAGAATCTCCTGAATTATAGATGCCCATGACTTGATTCGCCCCTGTGCATCAGAAAATATTATATTTGCAGTAAAGATGCCTGAAAATTGCTTTCTGTATTGCTGAAGAAATTGCAGCTTCCTGACACATCTTCTTAGTATGAAATTATAATTTTCCGAAATGAAAAAGCCCGTACTTCTTGCCTCTGTATTGTTTTTCATGTTGATTGCGTTATGGTCTGTAAACCCTGAAAATGTATGGGCTCAGGGTGTTTCGGTAAACCGTACAGGTGCAGCGCCCGACACTTCTGCCATACTCGATATAAGCAGCAGCACAGCACCCTTTCAGGGAATGCTGATTCCGCGAATGACTACGGCTCAGCGCAACCAGATTTATGCACCCGCAAACGGTCTGGTAATTTATAATCTTGATTGTAATGAAATTCAATATTTCAATGGCAGCAGCTGGATGAGCCTGCTGAACAGTACCAATTTCACCATGCCCGGCTCAATAAGCGGATCTTTGGGCTTCTGCCCCGGTCAAACCGGAGTCGTTTATTCCGTGTCGCCTGTCAATGGTGCCATAAGCTATAACTGGACAGTGCCTGTAGGGGCAACTATCACTGCAGGGCAGGGTACAACATCCATAACTGTTGACTTTGGAAGTAACAGCGGAAGTGTTAGCGTTTCAGCAAGCAGCCTGTGCAGTGTAATTGCCATGACCTCGCTGAACGTTACGGCAGGGTCTGCCCCTCCGGTTCCCGGTGCGATAACCGGAACCACCGGTATTTACAACGGACAAACAGGAGTGGCTTATTCTATCACTGCGGTCAGTGGTGCAACTACCTATACATGGACAGTACCAACAGGTGCAACAATAGTATCAGGGCAAGGGACAACAGCGATTATTGTTGATTTTGGAAGCAATGCCGGCAATGTTTGTGTTACGTCTGGAAATAGTTGTGGTAACAGCACCGCTTCCTGTCTGGCCGTAAATGTAACTTCCTGTTATACTCCCGGCACACAAACATTCAGTTATACCGGTTCTGTTGTGAACTGGACGGTTCCATGCGGCGTTACCTCTGTAACTATTGAAGCATGGGGCGCACAGGGCGGCGGTATTATTGGCGGTCTTGGTGCACGAATGAAAGGCACATTTGCCGTTTCTGCCGGCAATGTTCTCGGAATCGCTGTTGGCGGACAGGGAACAGCAAACGCATGCGGCGGTGCACCGGGAACCGGCGGCGGTGGTGGTGGCGGCGGCTCTTTTGTGTGGCTTACAACAAATACGACACTTCCTATGATTGCTGCCGGTGGCGGCGGAGGCGGTTGCGAGAACTGGGGAAATACGTGTGCCGATGGACTGGGCGGCTCTATCGGTACATCGGGCGTTGCCGGAAACGGTGGCGTTTCATTGGGTGGTGTGAATGGTAACGGCGGTGCGGGCAATGCTCCTTCGGGAACAGGCTCCGGTGGCGGCGGATGGCTTACCGCAGGTCAGAATTCAACCTATGGCGACGGCTGTACAGGCGGTCAGGCTGCATTTACATTTACCGGAGGAGCCGGCGCTGTCAACCGCGGACCCGGCGGCGACGGTGGATTTGGCGGTGGCGGCGGTGCCGTTTGCGGAGCCGGCGGTGGCGGTGGTTATTCGGGTGGCGGCGGCGGTCAGGGAGCTACATGCCGTGCCGGTGGCGGCGGCGGTGGATCGTTCAATGCCGGAACTGCTCAATCAAATACCGATGCCGTGCAAACTGGAAACGGACAAGTGATAGTAACCTGGTAAGATTATATTTTTCGCACAAGAAGCCGTAAATCATCTGTTATGAAAGCAACTGCTCTCTTCAAAGAACTTCAACAATTCTGTGCAGCCAATGCCGACGATGCCATTGTAAAAAAATATGCACGGTATTTTAAAGAAAATTATAACGCTTACGGCGTGGCATCTCCACAGCTTAGCGCGAAAATTAAGGAATTATCAAAGCGCGACGGATTGAACCTGGAACTGGTATTTGAGTTGGCGCCTTTGCTGATGAAAAGCGGCAAATATGAGGAAACCACGATAGCCCTTCACCTGCTTGATTCACTGCATAAGCAATTCACAAAAGAAACATTTGATGTTATTGCCTCATGGTTCCCGCTGGGCATTCACAACTGGGCACATGCCGATACACTGGGTATGATGATACTTCCGCGTTTTGTGAAAAAGAAATTGGTAACGATTAACGATTTCAAACCGTGGATAAAGTCAAAGTATAAATTTCAGCGCCGCTGCGTGCCTGTAACAATAATTAAATCGCTGAAAGAATCAACTGATTACAGCGGTTTCTTTAAACTGATTGAACCTCTGATGTCAGATTCGGAACGCGAGGTGCATCAGGGCGCCGGCTGGTTTCTGCGCGAAGCATGGAAAATCCGCCGGGCGGAAACTGAACATTTTTTATTGCAATATAAAGATTCGGCACCACGCCTGATCTTTCAGTATGCCTGCGAAAAAATGACCGCCGAAGATAAATTGCGGTTTAAAAGGGCAAAATAATGTGGTTGTGAATAATTAGTAATGGTAAGAAGCCAAAATATATCGTAGCTATGAAGAATATAAATGGTCATTTTGTGATGGTGCTTGCACTGCTGTTTCTGTTATCCGTTAATAATAATTCATACGGACAGGGGGCCAGCGTGAACACCGCAGGTATACCTGCTGACTCATCAGCCATGTTTGATGTAGGCAGTACAACAAAAGGATTACTGATTCCCCGAATGACAACTGCTCAGCGCAATGCCATTATTCACCCGGCAACAGGACTTATGATCTACAATCTGGACTGCAATAATTTTAACTATAATGCCGGGACTCCATCGGTCCCGAACTGGCTGCCTGTTAATTCAAACAGCACACTCTCAACACCCGGCCCTATAACGGGACAGTCGGGAGTATGTCCCAACCAGACAGGTATAACGTATTCTATACCCCCTGTTCCGGGTGCCACAACCTACAATTGGACGGTGCCTTCGGGAGCAAGCATCGTTAGTGGACAAGGCACTACCGCTATATCTGTTAATTTCGGGAATGCCTTTGGCGATGTGTGTGTGTCAGCCGGAAATAGCTGTGGTAACAGTATTGCCGCCTGTTCCGGTATTTCATTTTATACAGCACCTTCCATTACCTCCAATCCAGCCAATACCACTGTGTGCGAAACCGGGAATACTTCATTTTCTGTAGTCGCAGTGGGGGCAGGGCTTACTTATCAGTGGCAGGAATACTCCGGCAACTGGTCAAATCTTTCGAACGGAGGTGTCTATTCAAACGTTACAAGCGCAGTAGCTAATATTACCGGTGCACCCGCAGGAATGAACGGATGGCAATACAGATGTATTGTCAGCGGTACATGCAATCCGTCGCCTGTTACTTCGGCCGCAGCCGCTCTTACCGTGGCAACACTGCCTTCTTCTGCATTCAGCTGGTTACCGGTATCACCGGGCAGAAACCAAAGTTGTGTATTTACGCCGACATTATTGGGGGCCACCTATAACTGGACATTCCAGTCGGGAACGCCGGCCACAAGCACAGCCCAAAATCCTTCCGTTCTTTGGGTGTCATCAGGCACGTATAACACGAGCCTTGTGGTTAACTTTGCAGGATGCTCTTCAACTACAAGTAATCCGGTCACTGTTCTTGTTTGCTCGCATGGCTCACAGACGTTTTCGTATAGTGGAAGTATTGTCACATGGACAGTTCCTTCTATTGCCTGCTCACCTGTTACTATTGAAGTATGGGGTGCACAGGGTGGAAATTCAGGAGGCCTGGGAGCCAGGATGAGAGGTGAATTTTCAAATCTTGCAGGTCAGACACTAAGTATTCTGGTGGGCGGACAGGGTGGCAGCGGTACAGGTCATAGCTGCTGGGAAGGCGGTGGCGGTGGTGGTGGTTCGTTTGTTGCCACAAATACCAATACGGCCCTGGTGGTGGCCGGCGGAGGCGGAGGAGCAACTGCCGGAAGTTCTACCGCTCATTCCGATGGTGTAACCGCTACTTCGGGCGTTTCTAATCCGAATTGCTCCGGCGGTGGAACAGGCGGTAACGGTGGGCAGGGCGGATGTTCAGGAAATGGAGATGGCGCCGGAGGCGGAGGTTTTAACTCCAATGGCGGAAATGGATATCAAAACGCTGCCTTTGGCGGGTATGCATTCATTAATGGCGGTGCCGGTGGTGCCGGCGGTGGTGACCCTGTAATTGCCAATGGAGGATTTGGCGGCGGCGGCGGTGCCTGGACAAACTGTGGCATGCGCAGCGGTGGCGGTGGCGGATATAGCGGAGGACAGGGCGGCACAGGAACACAAAGTGTTGCAAGCGGCGGCGGCGGCGGATCATACAACGCGGGCACTAACCAGTCGAACAGCGCCGGAGTGCGGACGGGCAACGGGCAGGTCGTGATATCGTGGTAACCAAAGTCCATAAAGTCAAAAAGTCCATAAAGTCAAAAAGTTCATAAAGTCAAAAGACAATAGAAGAAATATTTTAGCATTACCCCGAAGGGGTTTAAGGTCAATAGACGGTTTGAATGAATAGAATCCGGTGGCGCACGAATGCTGATAATTAATTGTACCAAGACAGCATGCGCCGCAATAGTCGGTAGTTCATAAAGTTTTCCATTTTGACACACATTTTTGAACAGCCTCTGAAAGAGCGTCAGAACGACTCGAAGCAACATATTTTCCTCTCACGAGTCGAACGGAACGACTCGA
>JBAXND010000084.1 GCA_037133915.1 Bacteroidota bacterium | reverse complement strand
TTTGTTGCGGTTTGCAAAATAATATTCTGTATTTTTATCGGACAATAGTGAAAAATAATTTGTTATATACGTAAATTGTTTATAACTTAGCATGAAATTGGAAAGCCTAAAACTCATGTAATATTTGCGATTTTCTTTAAATGCGATATTAAGTTTGTTGGAATAAATAATAATGGCTTTGAACGATACTACTGTTTTGATAGGATAATATTCAAAAAAAGTTCATCAATATTTAAATACATATTAATAGATTTTGCTATAAAGACGAATACTCACTAATTAGGACGTTATTGATAAATTTTACTTATTCCCGGATATAAAAAGGCAGTTCAAAAAGGCAGAAAGCAATCAGGCTTATGTTATTTTCCTGCAGGGATGATCTTTTCACATTTGTGGCAGAGATTCGGCCAATGAGTAATACGGAGTTTGGAATGATGGAATTCACGTTCATCCCGGAAACGGGATACTAAATAATTTACACATCGTAATACTAACTCTGTTGCCATGAAAAATATTTACTCTTTCACCCGACCGGCGGTCAGTTATCGTATTCGCTATTTTCTTCTGACCTGTGTTCTCATAGCCGTTTTTCAAGGAAGTGCTTTTCAAGCCTATGCACAATGCTATAACAGCTTTGCGGGCAGCATCACTCCATCTGCATCATGGCAAACAACAGGCTCTTATTCCAACATGCCATACTGGTCATTTACCGGGTATGCCGGCGCAACCTATAATTTTTCGAATTGTAACGGCCCGTCTGAAGATACCTATATGCGCGTGTTTGATGCATCAATGAATCAACTGAGTCAATGGGATGACTACGGACCTTATTGTTCCAGTGCCAATGCATCAGGCGACTGGTACTGCTCAACTACTGCAACTTATTATGTGGGGATATGCCACTACAGCTGCAGCAATGTTAATTCGGCTCAGCCATTGACCTATATGGCTACCAACCTTCCGGTGGTTGCTACTTGTCAGACCTGCCCTTCATATGATTTTGGAATATTTACGCCATCAGCATCTCCTGCTACGCACTCCAGCAGTACAACCGAGGCAGCAGGATGCAAGATTTATGCATTCAGCGTTATTTCGGGCTCTAAATATGTTTTCTCGGTATGCAGTAATGGCGGAACGTATTCAGGAGATTCCAGAATGATTCTGTACAACAGTTCCTGTTCAGAGATTGCAAATATTGATGATTATTGTGGAACAGGCCCACAAATTACATGGACTGCCACTTATACGGGTACTGTTTATCTGAGGCTCGCACATTATTCAAATTCTGCGGCGGTTTCCTGGACACTGGCCTATTGGAAAACAGCTCCTGCGGGAGAAAACTGTTCAAACGCTCAGGACCTGACTTCTCTCAGCAATCCTTTCAGTGGATCAACCGCGGGATACGCCGACGATGTTCCTATCTGCCATTCGGGATACCCCGACAGGGTATTTTATATTGATGTTGCAAATGCAACGACTCTTGAAATCTGGGAACCCAGCAATGATTACGATGAGTATGAATA
Organism: Bacteroidota bacterium; assembly: GCA_037133915.1. Taxonomy (NCBI): domain Bacteria; kingdom Pseudomonadati; phylum Bacteroidota; species Bacteroidota bacterium. Next base: position 8,106 of record JBAXND010000084.1, on the reverse strand, counting down.
CGTAGGTTATGGAAGTTCCTGTCCCGGCACTCAGCTGCAGTGCTGGGATAATGATGCGCTGGCTCATACAATCTGGACGAATACTACGGGTTCGGTGCAGCGTGTATGGTATGTTCAGGATGCCTGTTGTGGTACCGGTTATGGCAACTTTACCCTTCAATGGACATTGACCGCAGCATGCGCAACCCCCGGTACTCCTACAGGTTTGGGCGCTACGCTGGGAAATACCGACGGAACTTTTTACTGGTCAGCAGGGTCTCCGTCAGGAAGCGCAAATGTTACCTATTATTATACTATTTACAATTCATCGTATTCTACTATTGCTTCGGGAAATACAAGTGGAACCAGCGTTTATGTCAGCGGTCTGAGCTGCAACAGCGGTTATTATCTGTATGTGTATGCTAACACAAGCTGCAATAATACATCATCTTCAACAGCGTCCGGCGGCCTGTTCTACACTACGGCATGCGAGATGCTCGTGCCATACAATACAAATAACAATTACACGGTGTGTTCAGGTCATCTCTATGACCATGGTGGATCCGCCGGCAGTTATACCGATAATGCCAGTGGCTACACATATCTTTATCCTGCAGTAGCCGGGAACAGTATTCAGATTTCTGGGTCAAGCAGCGGTGAGAGTTGTTGTGATTATGTTCAGATATATAATGGTGCCGGTTTGGCATCCCTGGTCGGGCAATATCAAATGGGTAGTTCCATTCCGACAATCACCTCGGCAGACGCCTCCGGTGCACTCACGGTCTTATTCCATTCCGACGGCTCTGTAACAGGCAGCGGTTTTGATATTACGGTCAGTTGTGTATGTGCAACACCGGCTGCTCCCGTCAGTCTTTCAGGTTCAGCGACCGGAGCAACGACGGCTTCGATATCGTGGGCTGCAGGCAGCCCGCCGGGATCTCCGACTATTACATATTATTATAATGTCTACACTGCAGGAGGAAGTTATGTGACGGGGTCGAATACGACCTCAACTTCTGCATCGGTTTCAGGTCTGAGCTGTGGTTCATCCTACTATTTCACAGTTTATGCCTACACAAGCTGTAACGGCACAACTTCGTCAACCTCCACAAGCGGCACTTTTGCTACTTCCGACTGCGAAAAGATTGTTCCTTATGGCGGAAATAATAACTATACAGCATGTTCAGGTCATTTGTACGATCATGGTGGATCAGCCGGAAACTATACCGACAATGCAAATGGTACGGCAGTATTGTATCCTTCTGTTGCAGGAAATATGGTTCAGATATTCGGGACCAGCAGTGGCGAAAGCTGCTGTGATTACGTTCAGGTTTATAACGGAGTCGGAACAGGATCACTCATCGGACAATATCAAATGGGCAGCTCTATTCCTACGATTACCTCGTCAGACGGATCTGGTGCGCTTACGGTATTGTTCCATTCGGATGTTTCAGTTACAGGAAGTGGTTTTGATATTACAATTGGCTGTGTTGCGGGTTGTGTTACTCCGGGTGTTCCGGTAAGTTTAAGCGGCTCCGGCACCGGTGAAACAACTGCTTCAATATCATGGTCTGCCGGCTCTCCCGGTGGTTCAGCAACTGTTACATATTATTATAACGTATACACTGCAGGCGGTTCCTATGTTACAGGTTCTTCAACTACATCCACATCGGCTTCTGTGGGTGGGTTGACCTGTGCAAGCTCCTATTATTTTACCGTTTATGCAAGTACCAGTTGTAACAGCACAAGTTCATCAACGGCCACCAGCGGCACTTTCAGTACAAATGCCTGTCCGTGCCCGAATCCTTGCTCTGGTATTATTTCGATGGCGCTTGGCAGCACTTATACAGGTACGCTCGGTACAAGCTGCAGCGACTGGAGTTCTTATACCAGTTGCGGATACAGTGAGCCGGGCGATGAAGTTGTTTATTCTTTCACACCTCAGGTCGACGGCATATATACTTTTACATGCGACCAGCCTTCAGGCGATCCGGATTTTTTCCTGATGAGTTCATGCTCAAATGCAGGCACCAACTATTTTGGAGGCTGCGTTAATGCCGGAGCACAGTCAGTGAATCTTACCAAAGGGACAACCTATTATTTCATTGTTGATAATTATTCGAACTCGGGAACGGCAGGCTATAGTATTGCCGTAAACTTTGATCCTTGCAGCAATATTACAAACATGGCTCTGGGCAGCACTTACAGTATTGCGCTTGGTACGTCCGGCGTTTGGAACACCGGCATTAACTGCAGCTGGTCATCATCGGGTGCAGAAAAAGTATATCAATTTACAACAACATATGCGGGCGATTATGTCATCAGTGTAACCGAAAACGGAATTGATGCCGTATGGTATTTTGTTACCTCATGCAGCCCTTCAGGAACAAGTTATGCAACTTGTCTGGATGCAGGGACAAGGACCGCAAATCTGGCTGCGGGCACAACCTATTATATTATTGCTGATAACTATTCCGGTAACGGAACTATAACCACACTTGTTACACCACCTGCCTGTGGTATCCCGTCGGCACCAACACCTGTCACTGCCACACCGTCGGCTATATGTCCGGGTGAAACTTCACAACTCAATGCAGTTTCGCCCGGCAATACTATCTATTGGTATACACAACTTACCGGAGGAAGTTCGATAGGCTCATGCGCCGGAGGGACAAACTTCGCTGTCAGCCCGGGAAGCACAACAACGTATTATGCAGAGGCGGCGTCTACCGGTTCCGGCGTTCCTGCAAATATTCTGGGAAATCCGTCCTATGTAAATTCCGGCTCCGGTTCTTACACCCTGGGATATTCCTTTACACCGAATACTACTATCACGGTTACTGCTGTTCGCAGATATTTTGGCTCAGCAATTAAAATCTGGACCGATGGCGGAACCCTGCTTGCCAATCAGGCAGTGAGTGGATCAGATGCAGTTTGGACTACAACGGCGCTATCAACGCCCATTACTCTGAATGCAGGAACAACTTACAGAATTGCTGCCTTCACAAATGGTGGAAGTTATTACTGGCGTACTGATATGAGCAGTGCCTTTACCAATGGTGTTATTAATTCGAGTTACGAAATTGGTGGTGACGCATTTCCAACTTCAACCGATGGTGCCGTGTGGTGGCTTGTGGACCTGGTATATTCAACCGGCAGTGTATGTGTGTCAACGTCACGCACTCCTGTAATTGTTACGATGAATACTGTTTCAACAGCACCAACTTCTATTAGCGGAAACACTGCCATATGCAACGGTGGTTCAACTACGCTGACCATGAATGGCGGGTCTGCCGGAACCAGCGCATCGGCCGTATGGTACGAAGGTGCAGGCTGCGGACCGTTCACTCAGGACTGGAATAATCAGCCCTACGGAACTCCGAATACAACGGTGAATTCTGTCGGCTCCGGAATACTCAATGTTACTTCGGTCAATAATGATCCTATGATTGATATGGCCGGGCTCGGTTCATTTGATCCGAATATTTATAAATATGTGAATATAAAATACCGCGTACTTTCCGGTAGTGCTGGTAGTGTTGAAATATTTTTCTATAACGGAAACCACAATTATGCCGTCGGGGGTGAGTCGGCATCTGCCGGTCTTTACGACGACGGTGCATGGCATGTGGTAACGATAAATATGGCATCAGATCCTGATTATACAACGGGCGGAAATATTCTGGGATGGAGATTCGACTGGGCGTCTAATCCTTCAGTCAATATGGAGATAGATTATATTTCACTGACAACACTTCCTCTCGGAAGCACTACGGTTGCACCTTCCGTTACCACAAACTACTATGTGCGTTATGAAGGTCAGTGCAATACTACAGCATGTGCGTCCACTACGGTGAATGTTACACCACTGCCATCGGGCGGAAGTATAACCGGTATCACTCCGGTGGCTCATGCTGCGCCCGGGGTTAGCTATTCAGTGAGCGGTGTAAGCAATGCAACTTCATATACGTGGTCAGCTCCGGCAGGTGCTACTGTGGCATCGGGTCAGGGTACGGCATCTGTTACTGTTGACTGGGGAACAAGCAGTGGAGGTAATATTACATGCACACCTTACAACGGTACCTGCCCGGGCACGGCATTGTCGTTTACAGTTGTTGTTTCGGGATGTTATACGCCGACTGCAACGACTACCACTGCAGTCCCATCAAGCTGCGGCGTGACTCTGGTTGATTACTGGCATAATACCGGAAGCTATTGTACACTTACAGGTGTAGCCGCATCAACTCAATATAAAATTGTCAGCAGTGCATTCGGCAGCAATTATTTTACCATCACAAAAGGAGCACCGAACGGGCAGGTTGTTGCTGCAGGTATTTCGCCTCTCACATGGACATCTGTCGGAGCAGGAACGTATTATGCACATGTTACGGATAATTCGTCTTGCGGAACAGGAGCCGCAGGTCATGCCTGTATTACCATTGAGCAGAATCTTAACAGCGGATTAACCGCACAGGGCTTTGGAAATAATTTCTGGAATGTAAATGTGTACGGACATCTTTCAAGTTCGACTGTCATTGACCTTTCAACCTTTGCGGGATATTATACGGAGAATAATATCAGCTTTAACACCAATACACGATGGAACAACACTGCCGCACCTTCCGATGCGAACAGTACCGGAGGTAATGCCTATACCGGATGTTCTGTTTCTCCCGAATGGCATGCCTATATTTATAAAAGGAAGGGTTTCCCTGCGGGAAGTTACCGTATAGATATCACCAAAGATGATGGATATACACTGATTATCAATGGCAGTGTTGTGAGTAGTAATTTTGTGGCCGGTACGGTAAATAATGATGCCTGGTGCGGGCAGCTCAATGCAGCTTCGGAAATTGAGATCCAGTGTTTCGACTGGCTGCTGAACTCACAGGCTATTGTCACTTTCACTCCTTTGAGTTCGGGGGTCAGCCCCGGCGACCTCGCGGTATGCAGCGGCATAAATCCGGGAACCTTTACTGCTTCTCCGGTCGGGTTCCTTAATACCCCGTCGTACCTCTGGTACAAGAATGGCATTTCAACCGGAATCACAACACAGACTTACGATGCCGGAGTTCTGACCAATCCTCCTTCTTCTTCATATACCGTATTTTGTACCGTTTCAGGCGACGGCTGCTCTGTCAGTACACCAACTACAACCATTACCGTAAATCCATATCCTGTTGCGGCAGGAACTGTTTCCGGTACGGCAACTGTGTGCCAGGGCCAATCGGGGCTTGTATACTCTGTGCCTGCAATTACGAACGCTACAGGTTACAACTGGGTTTATTCAGGAAGCGGTTTTTCAATTACTTCAGGAACAAATACGAATTCAATAACTGCCGGTTTCAGTCTTGCCGCCAACGGTGGAACCCTGACAGTATCAGGGACGAATACATGCGGAAACGGAACTTCATCATCGGGATTTCCTGTTACAGTGAATACTGTTTCAACTGAGCCATCAACAATTTCAGGTACAACTACTATTTGTAATGGGTTGGGAACTACAATAACGGCAAGTGGCGGTACGAGCGGAACAGGTGCTACAATGGAATGGTTTACCGGAACATGTGGCGGAACACCGGCCGGCACAGGCGCGAATATAACTGTAGCACCCAATACTAACACAACTTATTTTGTAAGAAGAACGGGAACGTGTAATACAACATCTTGCGCAACTCAACTTGTAACGGTCAATTCTCCATCGGCTATTTTGCCGACTTTACTGTCAAACAATGATTACGTTTGGTGGGGGAATACAAGCGGTGACTGGAATACTGCGTCCAACTGGTATGTTTACAACGGAAGTACTTTCAATATAGCTGCGAGCGCTCCCGACTCATCAAAAAATGTGTATCTGAGATCGCTGGGCGGCTGTGCCTCCAATGGATTGAACCTTTCAGGGGCGGGGGGCAATTCCGGGAATATAGTCATTGAAAACGGCAATACTTTTACCATGTCAGGAGGGCAGACACTTCATGTTCACGGAAACTGGAAAAATAGTGGAACATTCAACGAAAATAACGGCTGTGTTTGTTTTGAAGGTTTTTCAAATCAACAGGTCAATGATCCGGAAACATTCAATAATCTGATTGTAAATAATGCTTTTGGTGCGACGCTGAACGCGAATGTTTCGGTTGCCGGTGCACTTGTACTTCTGAATGGAACACTCAATAACGGTGCATACCTGAGCCTCGCAAACAACGCAACAATAATTCGAAACGGCGGATCTTTGAGCAATGTTCCCAATTTCGGAGCAAGTGTCAATGTACAATATACGGGCGCCGGAACCACCGGTCCTGAAATGCCGGTAAACACTACTGTACTCAGGAACCTCAGTATTGATGCCGGATCTAACAGTATCGTGGCGCTGAATGCACCCGTTACAGTAAATAATCAATTAAATCTGACATCGGGCGTTATAAGGACTTCTGCATCAAATATCCTTACAATGGCTGATAATACAAGTGTTTTGGGTGCAAACGCAACAAGTTTTGTTGATGGTCCGATGAGGAAAATAGGTGACGATGCCTTTGAATTCCCGATAGGCCGGGTCTCCGGTACATCGTTTGTGTGGTCACCCATAAAAATTGCCGACCCCGGTGGCAATCCGAGCGACCGTTTTGTCGCTGAATATTATCTTCAAACTTCGCCAAATAGTTACTATCTGAGCGACATGTGTTCCGGAAGTGGTTTGAATCATGTGAGTGGTACTGAATACTGGGATATCACCCGTGAGGCAGGCACGACTTATCCTGATGTTACAATTTATTATAAAGATGCACAACGCAGTGGTATTACCGATTTAGGAAGCCTTGCTATTGCACATTATCAAATGTGTAATGGCTCACTCAAATGGGCGAGTATGGGTGGAACGGCTGTTGGCGGGCTCGGTCCCGGCGGTCAGGGACAAATTACAGGCACCGGATTTACATCATACAGTCCTATAACGTTTGGAGCAAAGTCAGGCGGTTCGAATCCGCTGCCGGTTAAATTGCTGAGTCTTGATGCATCGTGTAAGGGCACTGAAAACGTTGTCATCTGGACAACAGCGAGTGAGCAAAATAGTTTATATTTCGCTGTGGACAGAAGTACGGATATGTTAAACTGGCAGGAAGTCGGCAGGCAGTCAGCCGCGGGTAACAGCAGCAGCACGCTGTCATACGAATTCACTGAAGTTTCATTACCTGATGCTGTCGTTTATTACAGGCTGAAACAGGTTGATGTTGATGGCCTTTACGAGTTTTTTGGTCCTGTTTCTCTGAAATGTGCGAGCACTGAACCTTATAATATATCGGTTTATCCTAACCCGTTTAATGACGTAATTAATGTAATCTTCACAGGCGTGCTGCCCGAAAAGACCGCAATTACAATCAGGGATATACTTGGGAAAACAGTATACTATTACGAATCTGAATTTACAGATGGATCTGTATTTACCTTGACTCCAGAAAATAAACTTTCGCCCGGAATCTATCACGTTACAATTAATTCAGGATCGGATATACGGTATTTCAAAATTATAAAAAACTAAAAAGAAAAAGGCTGCCTTTTGAAGCAGCCTTTTTCTTTTTCATTTCGTACAAGTGTGCTCAATTTTTCACCATTTTCGGGCAAAAATCACCATTTTTTATATTGGAATTATTAACATTCGTTATCTCTAACGACCAGTTGATTTTTTCTCTCTGTAATCAGCGCTAATTGCTTATCAATCTGCTATAATGCTTCAAAGGTGAAAGATTATTTCTATATTTAAGTATAATATTCAACAATATCTATTTTTGATATTTAACAAAAGATTAATAGTTTCCTATCTAAAATAACTTGCTATATGGATTCGTATGTAGTAAATTTACTGCAATTAAAGACGAACACAATTTTTGTTCTGAGTTTTATTTTGTTGTAGCTAAACTGATGTTATTGAAAATTTATACTCTTTCCCATTAATTCCGTGAATTATTTTGTTTCAGCAATGAATTTGCTGTAACTATGATTGCGTTCGTCCGGATGTTTTAATAACTACATGGCGAACAAACGGCGGGTCATAGCGGGCTCTGAGTATTTGATTGAATGTTGGGCACTTCTAAAAACCAATTGTTAATATAAACATCAGATTGTTAATAACTTAAC
>JBAXND010000083.1 GCA_037133915.1 Bacteroidota bacterium | reverse complement strand
AAGGGGGTCAGCTTAACGCGGAACTAGGGGACCAGTTTGCGCGTATTCTCCACATTAGAGCAATTAGATAATTCAGGGTTTTCTTCCAAAATACGTGGTTCTATATTGGCAATATCATATTCTGAATTTTCTTTGCCAATCCATGTGAGTTCGAGTTTTTGTTTGGACATATTCTAGTCTTTTTGTTGAAATTGATCAAACTTAAATAATTCTGTACGAATTTTTTGTTTTAAATCTTCCGGGGCGTTGAAATAATTGAAAATAAAAGAAACGCCCGTAATCATCAGAATGCTCCCGATTATAAAATTTTCAAAGGCATCAATTATAGATTGATTCAAAAAACTATCTCCCGCGGATTGATAATGCTCAAAAACAGAAAGCAAACTATAAATATCATAAGCGTACTTATAATCCTTCAACATCTCTGTTTTTAATATTCCCGCAAGTTCAGTCGGTTCTAAAGGTTTTATTCCATCCCTGAGCTTTGATGTGGTATTAATAAATTGATCAGGAAAAGCGCTCACCAATAATTCTAAATGTTTTTTGTTTTCTGCGACGGAATAACCAGAATCAGCACTACACACATTTTTATATAACCGTTTAACAATTTTTCTATCAAGGCTCTTTATGGCATTTGAAAAATCTGATTTGTCATGAATATTAAGCAAGTAGCTTAACGTTATAAAATCTAAAACGCCGGTTCTTAATAAAAGTAAAATTGGAAACCTTAGTTTTTGATTAGTATTATACCCCTCCAACAACAGATAAGCAGCTTCAAACAATTGTCTTTCTCTGATTAAAAAGCTCAACATTGTTTTATTTTTACCATCACGTATTGCTAATACATCAATGGTTTTATGCAACTCGTCAATATGATAAGTGGTATTTAATAAAATTTCTTGCAATAGTATTATGTTATTTCCCTTGTCTTTCATCTTAATCCAATTCCGTGGTCTATATTTTCTCCGATTGTTAACCTACCTAATGACTCATTTTCGTATTAGATCATGATAAAACTGTTGACCTATATTATTCCATTTGTCATCTGGCAGTGTGCAAATTTTTACAATATCTTCATTTTTCGCAATTAAGACAGAATTAATTGATTCGAATATTCGATTATTGGAAAACAAACAAACCAATTTGTAATCATTCAAATTTAAGAAAACAAAACTTCCGTTATCTGCGTTAAGTGAAAATACTCTCGTCTCTTCAAGAATTTTTTTTTCATAAGTGAAAAATCCAATCGGGAAATATGATATAGCCTTTTTTATTTCATCTCGTTTATCAATTAGAGATTGTTGACTAATCTCCATCATTGAATTAAGATTCTGTTGTAACAAAATGATTATTTCATCTGGAATTATAAAATGATTGAAAAATCGAAAATCAATTTTAGGATTGGTCTGATTTTCCGAAACAGTTTCGGCGGGAAAGAATTTCGAAATCGCAGCGCATCGCCAAATTATAGAGTAAATAAATAGCCGAAATATTGCTGGATCAAGAGAGGAATTTGTTTTCCACGCAAGTTGGCTATTTCTAGCCACAGAGAACTTTGTAAAACATAATATTGAATGCAAATGACGTAGTTTATTAGCAACATAGGTTTCAAGAACAGCAAATTTTCTTTCACATTCACAGCAAAAAACATGGTCAATATGTGGAATTCCTTGTGTCTTTCTGCTTTCACCGTTCGCTCCAATATAGAAAGGGAATTTTTTGTGATCGGTACGAAAAAGTCCATTTGTAAAAAAATTCGGAACAATATGGGAATTGCACTGATCAGCTTTATTAATCTCACACAAAAGACATAACTCGTTATTGGCCCTTGTAAAACTCATATGAAAATTATTTGTAATTTAAGCTAGCGAGATAATTTTCGATTTCTTTTTTACTTGGTAATATAACCGAATACTTATGCACAAAAATACTTTCCTCCAGTCCGGCAGTGGCATATTTTACCATGGTGTTACCCTTATCTGTGCAGAGTAATATGCCCACTGGGGGGTTGTCACCCTCTTGCATTACTTCATTACGATAGTAATTAAGATAAGCGTTCATTTGGCCTACAAACCCATGTTTGAATTTTTCTGTTTTCAAATCTACCAGAATATGGCATTTTAGGATACGGTGGTAAAATACCATGTCAATAAAATCGTAGGTGTCGTCAATCAGTATCCTCTTTTGGCGGGCTTCAAAGCAAAAACCATGTCCGAGTTCCAGTAAGAACATTTGTAAATGATCTAGTAATGCCTGTTCTAAATCGGATTCAGTAACAAGCGCACGGTCACTCAATCCAAGAAATTCTATGGTAATGGGATCGTTAATTAAATCTTTAGCGCTAAGTTGTATGGCTTTCTGGTTTACTAATTCAGAGAGCTTCTTTTTGTCTTTTGAAAGACCGGAGCGTTCAAAATACAGGGATTCAATTTGTCTTTGAAGCTCCCTGATGCTCCATGTTCCTTTCACACATTCAATTTCATAAAAAGCTCTCTTTAACGGATCATCAATTTTGACCAGTTCAACAATATGAGAAAAAGATAAAGTTTGAAGTATCCGGGCGGGATCAAGACCTATTTTATTCGTATTACTTTTTGCTTTACTTGCAGCCTGAATAGCAGTAACGTCAATAACTTTAGATTTATCAGACACTGTCTGATAAATTTCTTTTTTCGCACCTCCTGTTAATTGTTCAGACGATGTCTGAATATTTGATTTCTTTGAAAGGATTTGCGATTTGTCAGACGGTGTCTGACCAATTTGCATAGTTCTGAATAAGTCAGGCACTGTCTGACTTATTTGAGGATAAGTAAGGTAAAACTGGCGAAATATTTTAAGATTAGTTTCGGAGATACCTTTAATACTGATTTTTTTGGATAACTCTTTGAGAAGTTTTTTTCCATATTTCGCCCTGTCGTCACCGTTTTGTTCGTATTCCACAATATAATACCCATAAATCCAATTCCGCAATGTTAGAGAAATATTCACTGATTTGGCTGCCGAAGCATGAAGCGTATCATGTGTAAATTGTAATTTTTGTAAAAGAAGTTCAAAATTCATAACATGCTTTATTTGATTGTCCAACGGATGGTAAAAAGGTCGGTTACGTTTGTATTTTGTTTTAACCGGGCTTCAATTTCGGAAATAAGGCTTTCTTTTTTCACATCCACATCATCCTGATGTTGGTAAAGATTCATCCGCATCTCATTCCTTCGTTTTTCCATTTCCTTTATCTTGCGCTGGGCATGGACTTTTTCTTCCAGTTTCAGGATTTTTTTGGCTTCGGCTTTCAGGGTTTTTATTTCCACATCAAGTTGCTTCAACCTTAATTCCAGACTGGCCTTAACATCTTCAGCCCATTTATCAAGTTTTTCCAATTCTGCATCAAAAAATCCGGAATTGCGTTCCGCATTAGTCTGAATTATTTCCTGACTCAGGCCGGCCAGTATTTCCTTGAGTAGCCCAGCGTTTTCATAATCAACCGTAAGCTCGGCTTCAAATAATTGCGCAGGAAGACGAAATATTCGCTGACATTGTTCTTGTGTCAGAATCATCTTGTGGTCGGTGATACCACATAAAAGTACGTGATCTTCTTTTTCAAAAGATTCAATCGTGAAATTATTGGCCTTTATCCAACCTGCTTTACCTTGCAAATCCTGCAAAACATTTACAATCACTCCACTTCCGGACAAATCAAATTCAATGTGTTGTATTGGCGTTTCTATCTCTTTGCATTTTTGAATGATGCGCTGCGCCAGCGGGTGACCAATTCGAAATACATTGGAATCTATTATGGCTTTACCGGTACGGTATGGCCCGGGGTGAATTTTTTCATTGGGAAATGGGTTCTTTTTTAGATAAAAGGAATGTTCCTGATCAGAAAAATCCGCGTAGCCATTGAGACAAAATCTTGATATCTCCCAAAGCCAGTTCTCATATTTATTTAGATATTCCTTACTCTCAGCAAGGTTTATGCGCAGCTTTTCATGAACTTCAACATCGAAATTCTCAAGTAATTTCTGGCGTGTGGACTGCATTTTCTCATCAATCTCGCTTTCCATCTCTTGTTGAAGCTCGTCAAATGATGTCTGAATTTCTTCAATAGTCCGACAATTCTGGTATATCTGAACTATTCGCTTTTCAAAATCGACTCCGCTCTCAATACTTCCCAATACTTCATCACTTGCGCCGAAAACTCCATTGAACAATTTAAATTTTTCATCCAGTAATTGGTAAACCCTTTGATCAGCTGCATTTTTCTTATTCAGGAAATTAACTACAACTACATCAAAACGTTGCCCATAACGATGGCAGCGACCAATTCGTTGCTCAATTCGCTGAGGGTTCCAGGGCAGGTCATAGTTAACTACAATGGAGCAGAATTGCAGATTAATTCCTTCGGCAGCAGCTTCTGTTGCGATCATGATAACTGCTTCGTCACGGAAATATTCAACCAGTGCCGCACGTATATCTGCACTTTTAGATCCTGAAACTTTATCCGTGCCTTTATGTTTTTCAAACCAATTGTGGTAAATCTCTTTCGATTTATTATCGTTATTGGAGCCGTTGAAAAGTAATATTCTCCCTTGATACGGCGTGTTTTCAAGGATATCAAATAAATACTTCTGTGTTCTCACAGATTCGGTAAAAATCACAGCCTTTTGCGGCGCACTTCGATCAGTCGCCTCAAACCCCCTTGTAAGTGCTGTAATCAAGGCATTCCCCTTAGAATTTATTTTAATAGACCGGGCAAGCTTATTGAATCGCTTTAAGGAAGATATTTCGGTCTTTATCTCATCAATCTGTAAGGGTGTGTATGCCTGCCTCTGGTTTGAATCACTTTCATTTTCATCTTCTGTCCACTCGTCTTTGATATCATCAAACTCTTCAAAATCCTTCCGAATGTCCGCCACTACTTGGGACAGGCCATCGTCACGCAAATTAGTTTCAAGTTTTTCTGCAAGCGCAGAGAGTGTGCCGGAAATAGCGTACGTGGACGATGCCAGAAGCTTGCGCAAGATCAGTGTCATGAGTTGGCGCTGGCTCGCGGGAAGAGCATATAGTATGGGCGATTGCAGATATTCCGAAACCAAATCGTATAATTCTTGCTCTTCATCAGTCGGGTAAAACTCTTCGACAATGGCGTGACGGTTAGTATATTTGATATATTCTAAAACTTGCCGCCTTAACGTTCGTTTACAAATAGGAATCAGCCGGGTTCTTAACTCAGCAAAATCGATATCGTTTTTTAGATATGTAAATTGACTTTTAAAACTGCTAAGATCACCGAAAGTAAAGTCATCAATAATACTTACCAATCCAAAAAGTTCAAGGAGGGAGTTCTGGAGAGGTGTCGCCGTCATTAATATCTTTGGAAAGTTTGCAAGAGAGTTTTTTATACTGTTTGCAATTTTATTTGATGGCTTGTAAACATTTCTTAATCGGTGAGCTTCATCAATGATTACCAGATCCCAATTAATGAGTGGAAGGTAGGATTCTTTACCTTTTGCAAATTGATAAGAGCAAATAATGATCTGATCCTGTTCAAAGGGGTTGAGCTTTCCTTTTTTGATGAAGGAATCAAAGCAGGCCTTCTCCATGATGATAGAAGGTAAAAAGAATTTATCCTGAAGCTCCTGGCTCCATTGTTTCCTTAAATTTGAAGGAACGATTACAAGTAATTTCCTTTTTTGTTCAGCCCATTTTTGAGAAATCACTAAACCTGCCTCAATTGTTTTACCTAAGCCAACTTCATCTGCTAAAATCGCACCTTTTGATAGGGGCGATCGGAAAGCAAATAAGGCAGCTTCGACTTGATGAGGGTTTAAATCGACTTGTGCATCAACTAATGTGGAAGCAAGCTTCTCAACACTGTCAGAAGGACTACGTTTGGTTAGCTCAAAAGCGAAATATTTAGCGTGATAAGCAGTAATTTTCATGGAAATCTAAAAGGCATTTTCAAAAGTATGACTTTTGAATTTATTAACAGGCATTTCGGTCTCATTTTATTTAAAAATTCGACATATTACCTTAAATCCACCTTAAAAATACCTTAATAATACTTTTTTGAACCTAAAAGTTACTCGTTTTTCACTTGGAATTAATTTTTTCAACTGAAAATTTACTTAAAACCCACCTTTCATCTTATCCATCTTATCCGGATCTCACCCATCCCGCAACCAATAAGCAAAAGAAAGCGGATAAGATGAAAAATCATCTTACCCGCAAAAAATCATCTTACCCGGTCTGGGAGCCTTATCAATGCTGCATTATATCGTTTCTGGATAAGATGGATAAGATTAATCGGTGTTTTCTGTTATTTTTTCGGATACGTAATATCCAAAGTTTCGATTTTTACCAGTCCTGTCACGAACAAAGCCCAACAACTTCAATGATTTGCCAATTTGTACGGCATTCAATCGTACCTTATTATCGGTTTTCTCGGCCAAATGGATCAGAATTTCAGTTGCTGTCATAAACTTGGTATGATTTGCTTCAGTTGCCGGTTCTAGGTATTTTTCAATCAGCTCTTTTTCCGAGGTCACTATATGGAACTGACGGTTGTATGCTTCATTCTCGGCAATTTCCTCCGGGCTAAGGTCGCATGTAAAGTCCGATTTGTTGTACAGGAAATAGGCCTGGGAATACACGTTGTCCATATTCACCTTCTCGCGGTAACTCCAAGTAATTTCATTTATGATGAAGCAGAGCCAACGTACGCTACCGCTTTCGTCATTCAGAAATTCGGTCTGGTTTGTTGACCCGATGAAGCTGGCGCGGCGGGGGATAATCGAGTTTCGCCGGTCATAAGGCAAACGGTCGTTGATCTTGTCTTTTGAAAAAAGACTTTTCAGAGCGTTGATCTCAACCCGGGAGAGCGTGGATAGTTCATCCAGGTTAATAATCATGTTGGTTGTGAGTAGTATCCTGCTGTCTTTGTCAACGGATAGGTTTTCCGCGATATAGTTCCTCAGTCGGGGAGGGCAGAGGAAACGGCAGAAGGTCGATTTGCCGCTATTCTGCTGATCATGAACCAGGATAAATGCCTGTTTGTTGAAATAGTCGTCAATCAGGGCGCATTTGATCGTTCGAACCAGCCACTTCCTGAAATGGTTGTCGAAACGGTTTCGATCTTCATTGCTTACCTTCACGAAACTTGCGAGAAGTCTTATATAATCAACCTTTTTGTCCCATACTGGAAGGCTTTCAAAGTATTCCAGAAACGGGTTGTAGCGGCTCACAAAATCCGATTTGAGGAAGGCCACGAGGTTGTTCAGACTTAAATTTAACCCATCCAGCTGCATTTTGATAAATATGCTGTTCTCATTTAGTGGCTGGTACTCAACTGTGCCTTTTTCTCTATATTCAAACTGTGTGGAGACTTCGTTGTAGCGTATCTCGTAATGCTTTTCCAGATACTTTTTCGCAAGCTGAAACTTATTGTACGGAATCTTCGTCTGCTTTTCCGTTTTCTCTTCCGCCGGCTTCTGGTCAAACATTTCCGGATACTTCTTTTCAACCGGTGTAATGTCAATACCCTGATTTTTGGCCATAAAGAACAACGTGCGAATTTTAATTCCGGAGCCTGTGCCTTGCAAACACTTTGTGTATTGCTCATTGCAGATTTCGGAGTTGTATTCAGGATTAAATCTGCTTATCCGGTGGAAATAGCCTCTGCCACTTTCGCCTAGTGCATCGCAAAGAGCAAACCCGATATCACGCCAGTTATTGTAATCGCTTGTCATATCCAGCCGGGCGGCCTCAACCTGTTCGGTCACTTTCTGAATATCCTTTTCCAGCGAAAGATTGGTATTCACTGGAAACGGTTTAGCATCAAGCTTCAGGAGTGCTTCAGCATCATAGGATACAAAGCAAAGACGTGAAACATCCCGACCGCTTTTATCGACAGGGATACCAAGGATACTCTCATAATGAGCTTTCACCTGATTGAATGCCGCCGGATGGTGCTCGCGCCCGGTGTTCACCTGAACAATTATTTTGAGTCCATTTCCCCCGGGGCTTAAAAACATCGCGTAGCTGTACTTTTCGTTGCCTGCTTTTTCCCTGGCTAT
This sequence comes from Bacteroidota bacterium, assembly GCA_037133915.1. Lineage (NCBI taxonomy): Bacteria > Pseudomonadati > Bacteroidota > Bacteroidota bacterium. Next base: position 2,593 of record JBAXND010000083.1, on the reverse strand, counting down.
GGCCAGCTCCTGTGCATTCAATTTGTCGATATCCAGGACAAGCATTCCGGAATAGGCTGAAATGGTCTCGATCTTTCTCCCGTTTGAAAACGTCCCGCACGGTGTGAATGCCGTCAATGACTTTTTCTTTTCGGTGTAGTCTTTCTTTTTGCCTTCCGCAACAAGGATCCGGAGTTGCTCAACCTGCTTGCGGTACACACCAGATTTTATCCGGCTGATGATTTCTTCAATCGGAAGAACCTCGATGGCTTCATTGAAATTCTTGAAAATGGTTACTTGTTTCATATTGGTTCCCCTTAGTAGCCTTTAATGTCGTTGTGGTATTTATTAAGGAATTTTTCTACATCTACCGCCCTGTAGTAGTATGTATGCCCGATGGCGGTGTGCGGGATCATTCTTTTGCTCCGGTATTTCTGTAGTGTCCTTTTGCAGCACCCCAAAAGTTTCATCACGTCCTCTCCGGTCAGCCAGCGCTCAGTCAGCGGATTGTTTGCCTTTGTGACAATTTGAGCGAACCGGCCTTCAAGGGAGCTCATGCGTTCCATGATTGCTTTAAAAGCATTGCTATCAATAGTTATTACATCCATAGTTGTTTTGTGTTTGAAGTTTGACAATCGGTTTGTGGTTCGTTGCAACTAAAACCGATGCAATGATACAGCCGGAAGAAAAGTCTTTTGGTCTTAAAATGGTCTTTGGACTAAATAAGACTTTATTGCCCGTTTTATCGACGCAAAACTGCGCTATTCCTTACCGGGTCTGGTAAGGATGTCTTTGATGTTGATCTTTTTGGGGCTATTTGCCTTGATCCGCTTGTCGGTGCGGTAAGATTTCAGGTTTGTATTGACAGTGTGATAGCTCAATCTCTTGCCATACTTGTCAAGAAAGACCTCCATGATGATTGCACGGAGATTTTCGGGGGATGTGTCGAATAGGGGTTTGTCGGACACCTTGATTTCTTCGGTTATTTGGATGAAGATATCCATCAAAACATTAATCTGGCCGTTCCATACACCGGGATAGAACTTTGGTGAGCCTTGCTCTTGCTGAGAAGACTTTTTTTCGGAAAAAGTCTCAGCGCCATTTTCGTTTGTATCCGCAGTATTGCAATCATCTGAGCAAGGTTTCCCTAAGTAAGACTTTTTAATGAACGTGCAATATTCTGATCCGCGCATGTCAAAAAGCGCTTTCAAACGTCCGAGCGCGATGCTGCTGAATAATTCTGATTTGAGTTGTTCCCTTGTTTCGGGAGTAATGCTCAGGAATGGTTTAAACAGTTTCTGATAAAACAGAATTGTGTTTATTAGAACCATGCTCAGAGCAAGCAGAATGTAGATGTCGTCTCTTGAGTGGTTGTCATTCAAATGAAGTTTTGCATCATAGAGCAGGAGCTTCGTCTTAACGATGTGCTTTTCCGCATAGACGGTCAATTCTTTCCGGTCGACCGTTTGTTCAAATTTTTTCTCAGCACGTATTTTTAGCCGTTCAAACTCATCCATTATTAATTCAAGGAAGATATTTGTTTTAAATGAGGTGAAGCTGGGAATATCCAGAACCTCGCGCCCGGCGTATGCTTTCATTGGCACAACGCTGATCTCCGTTTTTCCTCCCGGTACGGATTTCTTAATAATGTCAAAGTCTGATTCGTCCTTGAATCCAAATGAAAGAAAGTCGGTTTCCGCGATGAACTCATCGACATCCTGGCCTTTTATGAGGACACTGACAGTGCGTGTTTGAGCCTCAAGTATTATATTTTGAAGGTTTGAATTGTCAGAATATTTAGGAAGGAATGGTCGGTACCGACCCTGAATTAGTTCTTCAAAGAGATGGACGTGCATATGTTGTGTAAGCGTTTTTATCATAAAACGTCCAGGTTTTTGAAGCAAAATAGAAATGGAATACACAAAATTACATATAGATGCGTTTATTTTAATGATTGTTAATAAATTTTAGAAGGGCTGATTTTATTGGAAAGTCGGGGCGATTTGAGTCAGGCCGAATATCTTATCACCCATATATATCGCTAATAAGGAATAGCATTGGAATAAGAATGAAACAATATTATAGTATCTTTTAAGTATCCGATGCAATTTGGTTACTTGCAGATAATATGAAATGATGTTGATGGGATGTTCGCGAATGCTACCGCGCAAACGCAAAACTCTTGATTCAAAGAGAATAATCTTACGTTAAATGGATTACCGTGGGTTTCTATAATATCTTTAACGAATTCCAATAACTCTGATTGTTCTAATGGGCAGATAAATAGACCAAATTTCGAATGATAATGATCCGAAATACTTTTAACCTTTTGTATTATTACTGGGTCGTGTACTTTATAGAATGCCTCTTCGAATGTCATAATCAATCAAGTATTTTGTAAATATACTACATTTGTTAATGATATGCAAAATTGTGTATTTTTGCTGAACAGATACCATCCTCAATTGATTGAAAGATCCGATAACTCATTAGGTTGATGCACAAAATATAGTCTGAGTCATGGCTAAAATATCCGGCGCGCAAATTAATTTACAATTTATAAATCACTATTGTCCGATAAAAATACAGAATATTATTTTGCAAACCGCAACAA
>JBAXND010000082.1 GCA_037133915.1 Bacteroidota bacterium | reverse complement strand
ATTTGTTGCGGTTTGCAAAATAATATTCTGTATTTTTATCGGACAATAGTGAAAGCGAAATATTACCACTTGAGCGCACAAGAGCTAAATGTGTCCATACTCCCAAGGGTGGAGCATAGTTAATAGCGCTGTAAGTAAAGCTATTTGGGGCTCCATTACCTATGTATAAATACATCGCTGTTGGTGAATCCTGTCTCAGCAAAAGCCCGTTGTAATTATTTATATTACCATTTTCAAAGTAGGTATTATACTGTGAAAAACTGCTTGGATTTACCCATATTTCGTATGTGAAATTACCGGGTGTTTGAAGATCCACGGCTTGTGCCACTGCAATATATTGCGATGTTCCGTCAAGAGAAATAGCTCCGTTGTTTGGTGCAATGGCCTGTAAATTCAGGAGACCTCCCTCACAAACCGGGCTGTTGGTCGTAAATGTAGGCGGCGAGGGAGCGGGTGCCAGCACAATGTCCCTATAGGTAGCCTGACTCCGGCATCCATTACCAGCGGTATAGTTGACAAAATACATCCCCGCTTGATTTGTTGTTAAACCGGTAATGGCAGGATTTTGTAAGGATGATGTAAACCCGTTAGGTCCTGACCAGAAATATGAGTATGCCGGGAACGATTCGTTAACACTCATACAACCGTAATTTGTCGCAATGTGATTCCCTTTTGAATCGGTCAGCAGCGCACCATTATTGAATTTAAAATAGGCTATGAGATTTGCATACTCAGGGTGTGCGCTTGTCAGTTCTTTATTCATCCAGGCGGCATGATTTGCTGGATTAATTGCAACGTTCCAGAAACGGAATTCATCAATACTGCCTTTGAAAAACTGCCCCCCTGTATGTGTTGGACTCCCTATTCTTAATCCATCGGTACTTAGAATTGGCCGGCTGTTTGCGGCGAAATTCCCTTGAAAATTTCCATTAACATAAAGCGTAATTGTACCACTTGAGCGCACAAGAGCTAAATGGGTCCATACACCTATTGGCGGAGCATAGGCAAGAAGGCTGGCCACATAACCGGATTGGGTTCCATCGTTTATGTATAAATACATCGCTGTTGGTGAATCCTGTCTCAGCAAAAGCCCGTTATAATTATTTAAATTACCATTTTCAAAGTAGGTATTATACTGTGTAAAACTGCTGGGATTTACCCACATTTCGTATGTGAAATTACCGGGTGTTTGAAGATCCACGGCTTGTTCCACAGCAATATATTGCGACGTTCCGTCAAGAGAAATGGCTCCGCTGTTTGGTGCAATGGCCTGTAAATTCAGACGACCGCCCTCGCAAACCGGACTGTTGCTCGTAAATGTAGGCGGTGGGAGGGCGGGCGCCAGTGCAATGTCTCTATAGGTAGCCTGGCTCCGGCATCCATCAATCGTGGTATAGTAGACAAAATACATCCCCGCTTGATTAGTTGTTAAACCGGTAATGGCAGGATTTTGTAAGGAAGATGTATAACCGTTAGGTCCCGACCAGAAATATGAGCATGCCGGGAACGATTCGTTAACACCCATACAACCGTAATTTGTCACAGTATGGTTGTCTTTTGAATCGGTCAGGAGCGCGCCATTATTGAATTTAAAATAGGCTTTGAGATTTGCATAGTCAGGATGCGCGCTCGTCACCTCTTTGTTCATCCATGCCGCAAGATTTGCAGGATTAACCGCAGCCTTCCAGAAACGGAATTCATCAATACTGCCGTTAAAAAGTTGCCCCCCTGTATGTGCAGAACTCCCTATCCGCAGTCCATCAGTGCTGAGTATTTGTCTGGTATTGTTAGTGAAATTGCCCACTAATGTACTATTGGCATAAAGCGAAAGAGTGCTGCCGGAGCGCACAAGCGCTAAATGAGTCCATCTGCCTGTCGGCGGAGCATAGCTAAGTGTGCTGGTTGTATATCCGGATTGGGTTCCATTGTTTATATACAGCCCCATTGTGGCTGGGGAATCCTGTCTCAGTAAAAGCCCGTTATAATTGGCTAAATTGCCATTTTCAAAGTAGGTATTAAAGGCTGAAAAATTCGTGGGATTTACCCACATTTCGTATGTGAAATTACCGGGTGTTTGAAGATCCACGGTTTGTTCCACTGTAATATATTGCGACGTTCCGTTAAGGGAAATAGCTCCGTTGTTTGGTGCATTAGCCTGCATATTCAGGAGACCGCCCTCGCAAACCGGGCTGTTGTCTGAAACAAACGGTGGTGGATAGATAAATACAGAAATGGTAATGGCATTAGATGTTGCAGTTGCAGTATTAAGGCAGCTTGCATTGGATACCATCGTACAACTCACCACATCGTTATTGGCAAGTGTTGTGCTTACAAAGGTGGAGCTGTTATTTCCTATACTGTTACCGTTGAGCAGCCACTGATATACAGGTGCCGCACCTCCGAATACCGGCGTTGCCGTGAAGCTGACACTTGCACCCTGACATACAGGCCATGCAGTGTTTGCAGCAATACTCAGCAAAGGCGTGCTCAGGGCGTTCATCATAACTGTTACTGTAGCCGGCTGACTCTTACATCCTGATTCATCGGTAACGGCCACCGAATAAGTTCCCTCCTTCACTGTGCTGAAACCACCAATTTGCGGGTCTTTGATGTCAGCATAAAAATCGTCAGGTCCGTACCAGGTATATCGTTCTCCAATTGTGGGCGCAACTGTGAAATTATTTGGAATAAGTGCGCTATGTCCGCCTTTGGTATCAACTAATTCAAAACCCGAATTAAATTTGTAATACGCGCATAAGCTGTTGTATCGGGGGTGACTTGCATCCACCTCATCGTACATCCAGTCTTCTAATTCCGCCTCCGATAAACAGGCATTCCACACCCTGAACTCATCAATTTCTCCTTTGAAATAGGTGACGCTGTTTTTGTCGGCATCCCAACCCGCTCCGAGAGCATATACCAAATCGTTGCCGTTGTTTATCTCCCATGGCATTTGTTTTACTCCTGTTACAACTTCTTCGGAAGAAATACCATTTAGTACACCCTTGAATTCTGTTGTACTTGCGTTATAACACAGCGCTACATGATTCCATGTTTCCCATGCAACAATACCAAGTGAAACAGTACCCAATGAACCGAAATGAGCCAAAAGTTCGCCCGACTCAAGGATAGTAAGCTGGCTACTGCATAAGGTCGGGTTCTGTGTGCCGCCTTCGGCAATGACGACTCCTGCAGACGACGGTTTGAACCACAACTCCAGTGTAAGATCTTTTGTCGGGAAATGATCGCGAAGGTTGGGCGTGACGACATACTGGCTGATGCCGTTGAGTGCTATCTGCCCGTTGCCGGGAACGGCCACGGATGCCGCATTCAACTGCAAGGTACCACCATTGCATATCCGGCTGCTGCTGTTAATTACCGGTGCCGCAGGTTCAATTACTTCCACATCTACGTCATCGTTTTCAATGCCGGCAGGGGTTGTGGCAGCCACATGGTATAATCCACTGTTGGCGGTGGTCACGTTTTCTATAACCGGATTTTGCCGGGTAGAAGAAAAACCATTCGGGCCGGTCCAGCTCCATGATACAGCATTGTCAACAAGAGCGTAAAGTTCAAGTGTTCCACCCGTGCACAATACGCCTTCATCGGCAGCCGCCAATGTACTTGTACGAATTTTTTGAGGTAAGATTAACGTGAAATACTGACCATCAGTAAAAGTGACATTGTTAAAGGTAACCTCTTTGGTATTATCGTTCCATACACCTGCAGCAATCACACTTGTGTTTCCATTGGAGAAATCGCCATCATCATCAATCATCAATTTGAAATCAGCTGTGGTCGCATTATTCACCAGGTCGCGTACAAAAAATTTGAGTTCAACTCTCTCGCCCGTACCGGTTACTCTTACATTCCATTCACGCTTAAGGCGGGTCTTCAACGATAAAGCAGGAGGCAGTTCGGTTGTTTGAGTTCCACTAAGACCGTTATCGCCCCAGAGCAAAAAGCTCAAATTTTTCTTAAAACTACAGTAATTACTTGCATTGTTCGGCGCGATGAGGCCGACTCCAATCGCTACAATATTTCCATTATCTGCAGTTTCCGAATTGCGGCTTTGCTTTTGGTTGAGCATTCCTCCGTCGTCGCGGCCAATGCCAGTAATGCTGTTATTGTAATCAGTGTTCTGCGAAGCATCCCAGATAACACTACCGTCGCTTGCCAGATAATTGGTTGGTGTTGTTTGATCGAGGCTGATGCCATACTTTATTGCCAGATATGATTGAACGCGCTGCCGCTCGTTATCCGACAGGGTGCCGGTATAGATCATTAGTTCTGAGAGGTTCGTTTTCATATAATTCCCCCCACTGTTCGCCCCCAGATAGAAATTATTATTCGCACCAGTAAATGAAATAATGGAGGTATTGACGCTACTTAGATTTTTCCCATTTCTGTCGATTACACCTTGATTTAAGCTTTCGCTTCCCAGATGCCAGATGTCCGGTTTCTGAGAGGGGTTAATTAAGTTCCATGTTATGTTTGTGGCATTTGTATTGTTGGCCCACCAGCTAATTGAGTTTGCCCAGGGCATTTCACATCTGAAAAACCCTGAGGGAAGATTTTCATCGAAAAGGAAACTATTATCGGTTCTTTCAATAGTATTTACAGAAAACACATGTGCATTGGTATAAGTCGATGTGCCTAAAATCCCGCCAGTCCTGAACAAATAATCATTGTATCCATCAAAACTTACCGTAGGATTATAATTGATGGATCTGTCAGGATATTCTGTAGGTGTATTCCAATTTGCAATGGACCGGCCCATATTATTTCCCTTACCGCTTTTATCTGCCCATACATTATTAAAATTAAAACTATATCCAAACTCGCCTCCGTCTGTTTTGAGCCACAAATTCATGTCGGCAAGCGGCAGGCCGCCGGGACCGGTATAACCAACAACTAAAGTAAAATACTCTCCGTTGTTCAGATATATATTATCAAATGTCACCGTCAGATCTGTTTTATTGATAGCTGCGAAATCAACTACGCGGTTTGTTTGAGGATCAAAATTTTCGTCATCGCCAATGATGAGTCTGAAATTTTCGCTGTTCACATCGGGCATAATATCTTTCAAAAAGAACTTCATCTGCAAGGCATTCATGCCACCGGTGCTGCTCACTTTCCATACGCGTTTCAAGCGGGTACCTTCAACCCGATTATTGTTCCGGTAATACTGTATGCCTGTAGTTCCATTAAGCCCGTTGTCAGCCCACAACAAGAAACTACTATTTGCAACAATGCTGTTACTGTTTAACGCATTCGAAGCTTGCAAAGCACCCAGGCCAATAGCAACCATACTGCCGAAATTCGAAGCATCGGAGTTGCAGCTTTGTTTCTGATACAATGTACTTACATCATCGCGACCAATGCCTGTTATATGATTGTTGAAATTGCCATTATCTGAAGCTTTCCAGATGACACTTCCGTTGCTGGCAAGGTAATCGGTTGGTATCTGCTGATCGAGACTGATACCGTATTTAAGCGCCAGATAACTTTGCATCCGCTGCTTTTCATTTGCCATGAGAGTTCCTGTGAATATGATTAATTCAGACAAGTCCATTTCGGCATAGCTGCCATTAGCATCACTTCCAATATAAAGCGGGCTGCCGTTACCTGTGACGTTTTGGGCCGCGCTACCCGCACTTGTCGGCAGCATCATTCCATTTTTGTTAATACTAAATGAACCTGATTGTGTGGTTGAGCTTTCGCAATTCCAGATGTATGGTGTACCCAACGTTCCTTCCCAGTCCGGAGCATAAATCTGTGTATTTGCATTGCCCAAAGAATAATAGGCACCATTATTAGCACATGGCAGGGCAAGAGAATACGATTGCGTATTACATGCTTCGCTGAACACATATTGCTCTTTTATTTTTTTACTTGAATTCACTGCAAAAACCTCTGTACCTGTATAAGTGGAATTTCCAAGTATGCCCCCACTCTTGTACAAATAATCATTGGAGCCGTCGAAACTGACCGTAGGATTGTAGTTGATCAGCTTGTCAGAAAAGTTTGACGGCCGGTACGCCGGATTCACTGAAGAGGTAAGACCATTGCCCTTTCCCGATCTATCAGACCACTCGGTTACCCCATTAGCCAGAACACCATTCTTAATAAGGCCATCATTGGCTTTAAGCCAAAGCTTTATATCGGCCATGGGCACACCACCCGGGCTTTTTGGCAGCACAGCAAGTGTAAAATATGCACCATTTTCTAAACCCACATAATCGAATATTGCTTCGTTGGTATTGATGTCCCACGATGTGAGGCTTATTTCGCGGGTCCCGCCATTTGTGAAATTGCCATCATCATCAATTAGCAACACAAGATCGCCTGTTATTGCAGGATCTACAATGCCGGTCAGAAAGAATTTCATCTGTACAGGATAATCATAACCTGTAACGGATACTTTCCATTGCCTTGAGAGCCGCATACTTGTTGTGACTAATTCGGGAGGCAGATTGGCAGCAACTAAATTGGTTGCTGCGCCATTATCGCCCCATATCATAAAGTTGAGGTCATCATAAAATTCTCCGGAATTAGAAATATTGTCAGTTTCTATCGACCCAAGACCGATGGCAATCATATTTCCGGAAACAGCAGCATTGCTGTTGCGGCTTTGTTTCTGATACAGTTTGTTCGCATCGTCGCGACCAATACCTGTTACATTGAAATTATAAGCGCTGTTTGCAGCAGCATCCCATATTACAACGCCATTGCCGGCAAGATAATTTGTTGGTGTTGTTTGGTCGAGGCTGACACCGTATTTGAGCGACAGGTAAGATTGAATCCTTAACCGTTCATTATCGGATAAAGTTCCTGAATACATGATCAGCTCAGCTAAATCCATTTTTGAATATCCCGTATTTCCAGCGGAAGTCCCCAAATAAAATGAATTTCCCTGTCCCTGAAAAGCTATTGTTGAATTACTGTTGTTATACCCTATTCTTACGCCATTTCGGAATATTGATTTTTCCTTCGAACTATTACTAAAGCCTAATTCCCAAATATATGGAACATCAATTGTGCCGCCCCAATTGCAATATCCACGGTTTGTAGCGGGATTACCATCGCCGGCATCGTAATAGATATTCGCATCATTCCATGGCATATGTGCACATAAACGATCAGGAATGCAATTCTCATAGAACAAATGGTCATTTTGAATTCCATGTGCAACCTTGACAGCAAATATCTGCATATTGTTATATACGGCCGTTCCGAGAATACCTCCATCAAGTTTCATATAATCGTCGCTGCCATCGAACCTTATTGTTGGATTGTAGTTCATTAAAGAAGATGAAGCATTTATAGTAGGCTGTGAGTTAGCGAAATTTTGCTCGATGATAAATCCATTCTGACTTTGATCTTTCCATTGATTTACTAGGTTGTTGTTTGCGGCGATATCTGCATCTGCTTTAAGCCACAATCGAGTATTAGCGAGTGGCAGACCGCCCGGTCCCGGAGAACCGACCACCACCGTAAAATAATTACCATCGGTAAATATTACCCCATCAAAAGTAAGTTCTCCTGTATTGTTGTCCCAGGCGCTTGCCTCAATTGGGTTACACTGAGCCGGGTCAAAATCCGGAGAAGGACTTATGAGCAGTTTGAACACATCTTTGCTTGCCGCATTCGCGATGTCTTTTAAGAAGAACTTCAACTGAACAGCATTTAAATCGCCTGTAACGCCCGCTTTCCAGGTACGGCTAAGGCAACTTTGCGGAATAATTACGTTTCCATTGTACACATTAAGGATACGTGTTCCCTGCGCCCCGTTGTCGCCCCACAAAACAAAATTCTTATCGGATGAAAACTTATAACCGCTAAACATGTTACTGAAGAGAACTTCACCCAAACCCACGGCAAGCATGTTTCCATTGGCAGTGCTGTCGCTGTTGCGGCTTTGTTTCTGGCAAAGCCCACTCAGACGGTCGAGGCCGATGCCTGTAATGTGGTAGTTATAGCCGGCGTTTGCAGTTGCATCCCAGATTAGAGTACCATCGCTTGCCAAATAGTTTGTGGGAGTGGTCTGGTCAAGACTGATGCCATACTTTATTGCAAAATACGACTGCACCCGCTGGCGCTCATTTTCGCTGATGGTGCCTGCATAAATGAAAAATTCTGACAAGTCCATTGATGAATAATTCGCGGCACCTGACGTTCCCAATAAAAAAGGTTGATTTGTTCCGATAAAAGGAAGGGCGGTCGTAGCATTTGCCTGAAATATATTTTTTCCATCACGGCAGATTACCTCAGTATTACTGATTTTTTCAAACCCGAGTTCCCAAGTATTGGGAATGTTGTTTACACTCCCCCATGGCACGCTGGAGCGGTTGTATGTGACACCTCCGGCATCAAAATAAATACGGCCATCATTCCATGGCAGGTGAGCGCTGATAAGCTCAGGAGAGCAAACTTCGGAAAAAAGGACTTCCGTCGTAATAAGCTTATTTTTTTTAACCGTGAACACATGCAGGCTATTATATTGCGCCGTTCCTAAAATACCTTCATTACACTTCATAAAATCATTTGTACCGTCGAATGTAAGACTGGGATTATAATTAATGAGTTTCGATGTTGTATTGATTGCCGGTTGAGACGCGGCTGTGGCTTGATTCAATATGTGTGATTTCAAACCCTGATCTACCCAGCTTGTTATCGTTCCATTGCCGGATACACCTTTATCAGCGCACAGCCACAGTAGTGTGTTGTACGCAGGCAGACCGCCCGGATTGGCATAGGCTTTAATGTTGACCGGAACTGATTGCTGAGATGTGCATCCCGCTGCATCTGTGCAACTCACCCTGTATTGAGCAGGTAGATTAACGCCGGCAGTGGATGTCGATATTTCATTTGTAGTTGCAGTAGGCGAATTGGGTCCCGACCAGTTGTAGGTATATGTATTAGCGGGTAAAGACAAGCATCCGCCTTGGTCAGTGACTGTGTGAGCGCCTTTGGAGTCGATCAGATGTCTGCCCACATTGAATTGCAAATACACCGTGAGAAAAGAGTAAGACGGATGTGAAGGTGTAACTTCAATATACATCCAGTTTCTCAGCTCGGTTTCCGTAAGCGATTTGTTGTTCCAAAACCTGAATTCGTCAATGCTACCTTTAAAAAAATTAGAAGGGCTATCTGTCCTTCCGATGAACAATCCTGAATTCGGCAAGATTGTTGAATTGGACGTTGTTGTGAAATCACCTATTTTGTTCGCGTTGGCGTAAAGTGATATTGTGCTGCCCGAGCGGATAAGCGCCAGGTGTGTCCATGAGTTCTGGGGTGGTGCATAGGTAATTTGGAATGTTTCACCATTTATGGAACATGAGATTTTCGAACTCTCCTGTCTGAGTAAGATTGTCTTTGGAGAATACCAGCCATCAGTACCATTAGCAAAATAGGTTTGCTTCCCACCGGTAGAAGTGGGATAAACCCACATCTCGTAAGTAAAATCTCTGGACATTTGCAAATCTGCAGCATGTGTCACGTTAACACTTTGAGTGCTCCCGTCCAGTTGAATGAAGCCACCTCCGGGAACCATACCCGAAGCAGTAAGCTCTATAGGTTGGCCGTCCTGCATCTGCCAAATGGCAGAGGCTACAGGTGCAGGAACAGGCGATGCAATCCCTGCTGCATCGGCAGTATCGGGTGGCGTATTACAGCCATTTGCAGTTGTTCCGTAAACAATATATGGATAAGGGCTCATGATTCCGGCAGTAGTTGTTTGAACCTTGTTTGCCGAAGGTAACGGCGCGTTGGGACCAGTCCATGTAAAAGTGGCATAAGAAATGAGTTCAGCAACTGCTGCTGTAAATAAATTTGGTGCACTTACTGTTGCCGGCCATAGATTAAAGCTCACGGGAACAAGTTCGTTTCCCGTCTCGAATCTAAGCATTAATTTAAGGTTAGGAATGTTGGGATGCGTTGGGAGCCACCCTTGGTACATCCAGAATCGCAGATCAGCAGGAGTTATAGCAACATTCCAGAAATGAAATTCATCAATACTACCCTTAAAAAGCTGTCCTGTGGCATGCGCGGAACTCCCAATTCGCAATCCATCAGTGCTGAGAATTTGCCTGGTATTGGCGGTGAAATTGCCCACTAATGTACTATTTGCATAAAGTGAAATAGTACCACTTGAGCGCACAAGAGCTAAATGTGTCCAAACGCCTAAGGGTGGAACATAGTTAATAGTGCTGGCAGTATAACCGTTTTGAGTTCCATTGTTTATGTACAGCCCTATTGTGCTTGGTGAATCCTGTCTCAGCAAAAGCCCGTTATAATTGGCTAAATTGCCATTTTCAAAGTAGGTATTATACGCTGAAAAACTCGTGGGATTTACCCACATTTCGTATGTGAAATCACCGGGGGTTTGAAGCTTCACATCATGTGCTACTGCAATATACTGCGATGTACCATTTAGGTTGATAGCTCCGGATATTGGTCCGCTTGCCGTGAGGGTTATCGGTTGCCCCGAGCAGGCGCTTCCGCTAACAGTAGCTTGCGGTGCCGGCAGAAAAACCACATTGATTGTAACAGCATCGGAAATGGTGCATGAACCTCCTGATGCCACAACGCTGTATGTGGCAGGAGTAGTAAGGCCGGCAGTGGTTATCTGTACCTCGCCGGCAGAAGGTGCGGGTGCGTAAGGCCCCGTCCAGGTATAAATAAAATAATCGGAGGGCACGGCAGTATATCCTGAATGGGGTTGAGCAGTGAAATTACCAACAGATGATTGTAACGTATTAGTGGCATTGAACTTCATATATACCTTCAGATTTGAATAATCCGGATGTGTGTCATCAACTTCACGGTGCATCCAGTCTGAACGGTTTTGGTCAGTAACAGCAGCATTCCAGAAACGGAATTCATCAATGCTTCCTTTAAAGAAAAAATCCCATATAGGGTGATCAACTGAGCCAATGGTAAGGTCAGCACCCTGTTCAAGATAACCGGCTGAAGAAGTGAAACTGCACAATTGCATGCCGTCAGCATAAATCCTGAAGTCATATCCCTGCCTGACTACGGCCAAATGTGTCCAAACATTCACCTGGGGCGTATAGCTGTATTCGCCCAGACTGTTTCCCGCATATATTAAGCGGATATTGCCTCCATCCTGTATCAATTTCATACCAGGCCTCAGATTTGCGCTATAATCAAAATAGACAAAATACGGGCTGAGCTCGCTCGGTTTTATCCAGAACTCAACGGTAAAATTGTTGCTGATATCTATCCCTGCTCCGGGCAACACATCGACGGACTGAGTGCCGTCTAATGCTATGCCCCCACCACCGGGCACCAACCCGCTCACGCTGAGCTTCACCGGCTGGTTATAGCACACGGTCATGGTGCGCGGGTCGGTGGGTGGCCGCAGTGGAGCTGCTACAACCGTAATATTATTTATTGTTGTCAACTCTGCAATTATGCAGATTGGAGAATACGCGCAAACTGGTCCCCTAGTTCCGCGTTAAGCTGACCCCCTT
>JBAXND010000081.1 GCA_037133915.1 Bacteroidota bacterium | reverse complement strand
GTATGTGTTCCGGCTGTTACTGTGAATACGTTTGATGTGGCAGCAATGCCGTCAATAGTATATGTGAATACACCGTTTCCACCGGTAGCAGTTGCAGTTACGGTAGCTGTTCCGCCGAAGCATGCGATAGCATGTGTTTCAGCCAAGGTCAGGCCAACAACGGGATTTTCTATAATCACGATTGTTGCGGTATCAGAACAACCATTATCATCGGTAACAATTACCGTATGTGTTCCGGCTGTTACGTCGAAGGTAGAAGTTGATTGTGAAGTACCATCAAGGATATAAGAATATGTTCTGTTTCCTCCTGTTGTATAAGCTGTAACAGTCGCGGTTCCACCATGACAGGGAATCGAGGTTGTTTCGATAAGTGTAAGTTCAACAGGGTCGTTCTGGTTAATGGTGATAATTGAAGTGGCTGTGCAGCCATTTCCGTCAGTAACGATTACCGTATGATTTCCGGCAGCTACAATAAATACATTACCATTCTGTTGAACGCCATCAAGTGTGTAAGAATATTGACCGTCTCCGCCTGTACTAACTGCAGTAAGTGTTGCATTTCCGCCGAAACAAGCTACCGGAGTGGTCTCTGTAACAGTAAGTCCAACCGGTGCGTTTTCATAAACTGCGATACTTGCAGAAGCGGTACAACTGTTTTCATCCATCACATAAATAGTGTGAACACCGGCGCCTAGTGTAAAAACATTGCCGGAGCCGAAATTCATTCCATCGCTGCTGTATGTGAAAACGCCGGTGCCACCGGTAGCTGTTGCTGTTACGGTCGCGTTTCCGCCACTGCAAAGTACCGGGCTGGTTAAAGTCAGCGAAAGCGCTACAGCTGAATTTTCAGTGAGTGTAAGCGTACTGCTTACTGAGCAACCATTGGCATCAAATACGGTTATTGTGTGAGTGCCCGAGCCAAGGCTGAACATATTTACTGTGTTGAAGTCAATTCCATCTACAAAATATGTGTAAGGAGCTATGCCGCCGCTAACAATAGTTTTAACACTGGTTTCGCCACCGAAGCACATAATGGGGTCGTTGACAAGTACCGATAACTGAAGTTCGTCAGGCTGGGTAATTGTAATGCTGGCTGTTGAAATACAACCGTTATTATCTTTTACATAAACGGTATGTGTACCTGCAGGCAGGCTGAAGATATTTGATGAAGTGTACGTTACTCCATCACCGCTGTATGTGTAAACACCGGTACCGCCGGTTGCATTTGCCTGTACTGTTGCATTTCCACCAAAGCAGGTAATCGGAATTGTTTGGTTGAGTGCAAGGGCAATAGCGCCGTTTTGAGTAACGTTTATAGTTCCTGTTCCTGTACAGCCATTACCATCTTTCACATAAATGGTGTACGTTCCGGCAGACAGCATGAACTGATTATTCGAACTGTAAGTAATGCCGTCGAGACTGTATGTAAAGGATCCGTTACCACCTGTTCCGCTTGCCTGTACGGTGGCCTGACCACCATTACACAATATCGCGGCAGTCACCGAAAGGGTAACACCCACAGGATTGTTTTGTGTAACGGTAACCGAGGTCGTGGCGGTGCAGCCGTTGCCATCTTTTACGTAGATGGTATAGGTGCCGGCAGCGAGACTGAAGGTATTGTAAACATAATAATTTACACCGTTGGTGCTGTAAGTATATGAGCCGCTACCACCGGTTCCGGTTGCTGTTACCGTGGCATTACCACCATAACAGGCAATGGGAGTAGTTACCGTTGCAGTGACACCTACCTGTGTATTCTGACCAACCGTAATGACGGAACTGGCTATACAACCGTTGCCGTCTTTTACATAGATGGTGTATGTTCCGGCGGGTAAACTGAAGCTATTGGTGGATGCATAGTTTACACCATTTTTACTGTACGTATAAACACCATTACCACCGGAACCGGTTGCGGTAACAACAGCGTTGCCTCCAAAACAGGCAACCGGTGTTGTAACTGCGAGGCTGATTCCTACGGCAGCGTTTTGAGTAACAGTGATAACAGAGCTGGTAGTACATCCGGCACCGTCTTTTACATAAACGGTATGTGGCCCGGCTGCGAATGTGAAAATATTTGTAGCTGAATAATTCACACCATCGATACTGTATGTATAAGGACTTGTGCCTCCAGTAGCGCTTGCTGTTACGGTTGCATTACCTCCATTGCACAAAATAGGTGTTGTAAGTGCGAGGTTGAGGTTGATTGAACCTGAGCCTATTGTGAAGTTGAGCGTTTGCGAATTGCAGCTGTATCCGTCGTAAACGGTAACCGTGTAGTTGCCCGGAGCAAGTCCCGTAAAACTGCCCTGATTCTGAAGTGTGCCACCGTTCAGCTGATACCTGAATATGCTGGAACCACCTGATCCCTGAACGGTAATAGTGCCATTGTTGACACCATTACAAGCGGCATTTGTGAACGACGATGTTACGGTAAACGGATCGTATAAAGTCAGTGTTTTGGTGATAACATTCTGGCTGCATGGACAACCATTCGAAAGTGAAATAATAAGAGATTCGCCGTTATCGCTGATAGCATCTGCTGCAACTGTCCAGGGAACTGTGACTGAAGTAACGTTCGCCGGAATTGTAACAGTGCCGCTCGGGAATGTATGATCTGCAGAAGATGCAGTGCCTGACAGTGTATAATTGATTGTCAGCGGAGAGCTGAGATTATTGAGATTATTTCTTGAAAAGACCATATTGTAACCGCAGCCTTCATGAACATTGTCTGTAGCGTTTCCAAGCAGGTCATAGTTAACAAGACTGATAGGGTCGGAGATAAAGCTTTTGCCTTCAATGAATACGCCTGAATCCCATTTTTTATCACCAACGTCGGCAATTGCCAGTTTGATATGGTAAGTCTGACAGGGTGTAACAGGCCATGATGCTGTAAGAACAACGGTATATCCGTCAAATTCTATCGCTGTACCGCCAATATTATTTTGATAATAATTTGCATTTTTATCGGGGCAGGTTTGAGGATTGTGAGAAGTTTCGGTATTCTGATTCCAGCCACCAACATGAATATTATTAATAGTAACGGGAGTAACCATGTCGGGAAGTAATGCAATATTCTTTGCATTGTTGCTGAATCCCTGATTACCTGCAATGCCCGGACCGCTGAGTAAAAATGCAAACACATCATTGTACTGGCTGCATGCCCATTCCGGATATTCTTCCGAAGCAAAGATGTATTTAAACTCAACAACGTTACCTGCCGGAATAAAGTCGAATTCCAGCACAGCAGCATCTTGAGTAAGATTGCTGCCTACAATAACGTTCAGGTCTGCGTTACCTGCCGTTCCCAATTGTGTGGTGCGGTTACCGTAAACATTCGGGCCAACAGCAGTGCTGACATTACCCGTCGACATTACGATACCCTGTCCCAATGGGAATCCTGAATTGTTTGTGGCAAAGGAGCCAAGAGCGGCCTGATTGCCCGTGAAAACCACGTTCGAAGCCTGCAGACAGCCTGATACCAGCATTGTCTGAACCAGCGTTGTTGGGGTGTAGGTCGAGCCCGGCAGTGGAGTAACTGTTATCGGGTTCGAGGTTTTCATCTGATTCACGAAGTTTATCGTGTTAATCTCAGACCTTGGATCAGAAACCGATTTGCCGGAAATCTGTCCAAATACAGACATCGCAGAAGCCATCAGTACCATGCTGATAGCAACTACATTTCGTAAGCATTTTTTCATACGATTGGCGTTGTTGTTTATTAGAGTTATTATGATTTTATAAATTTTAGATGAACACTAGATAAAAATCGACCTAATTTTCGTACCGTAAAGTTAAAACATTGTGCGGTAGTGTGATTGGTTTAAATGTTAAGTAAATGTGAATTGCTGTTGTTGTGGATAAGTTTTCCAGCTTGTCAATAAGCATGTAAAATATCTGAAAAACAACGATTTGGGATAGGTAAATTTTAATTAGCTGATACGTTTTAAAGGTAGATTGCAATAATACATGATAAACAGCTTATTAATATCGACAAAAGCTAAAAAACAATAGACGAAAAAGTAAAAATAACTTTTTGTTTGTAAATTAAACCTAACAATAAGCATTTTATGTATTCGATAATTGGTATAAAATACTATAAACTCTTATAAAAGAGTATGTAAGTACTATTTGTGTATAATAAGCTAAACCAACAAATCTAATAGATGACGATATTGTTATTAACAAATAAATAACACAGAGAGAATTGCAGAAAACAGGTTTATTGTCCTGAAATCATATAGTTAAATGTCCTGTGCCAATTTGAAAATGTTTGCACTTTTGGGAAAAATAATATTCTAACAGGAATTTAATGAACCTTTATTTTAAGAAGAAATTATGAAATTCCTTATTTTTTGAGCTTCCAGATTGAATCAATTACGGTACCGTCAACCCATTTTACAACAGCTACAACTTCATCTTCAAACTGTGGTTTATCGGGTACTCCGCAAATCATTTCTGCTTCTTTTTTTAGCTCTTCAATAGTTTTAATAGGTAAGCGGCTGCCTTTCATTTTTTCAATAAGGTCAGTACGCAACGGATTGATTGCGATTCCTCTTTCGGTCACAATTACATCGATGAGTTCGCCCGGTCCGCAAATGGTGGTAACAGCATCCAGAATCACCGGCATACGGTCGCGGAACAAGGGTATTGGAAGAATAGTGCATTTCGCAAAAAGACAGTTTTGCCATCCCCCGATTCCGTGCAGCAATACGCCATCGGAATGGGTTACTACATTCGCATTGAAGTTTACGTCTACTTCGGTCGCTCCCAAAATGGTAACATCAACCATACTGGCAAAATTCCCTTTGCCATGATAGTTATAGCTTGTAAATGGACTCGTATTAAGATGATTCGGATTTTCACGCATGGAGCGTACTCCTTCAAGGTCGAAAGTTTGACCATCGAGAATGTAGTCCACAAGCCCTTCTTCAAGCATATTTACAAGATATTTATTGCTGCCACCCCTCGCAAAACGTGCCTTCCAACCGCGCTCCCTCAGTATATCCGCAAAATAAATTCCTATTGAAAGTGCCGTTCCGCCGGCTCCCGCCTGAAACGAAAATCCATCGTGTATTATTCCCGCTTCATCACAAAATTGTGCCGTCCACTCGGCTAACAATAAGCGGTCGGGACTCTTCGTAATCTCTGTAGTTCCTGAAACGATTTTTTCAGGGATGCCTATTTTATCTACCACTACAACGTGGTCAACGTAATTGCCGTGAATCTGCCAGGGTACACAGGGAAAGGGAACCAGGTTGTCGGTTACTACAATTACTTTATCGGCGTACTGCGAATCGGCCAGCGCAAAACCAAGCAGTCCGCAGGCTGCAGGACCACGGTCGCCGGTGGCATTTCCAAATGCATCGGCAGTTGGAGCTGCAATAACTGCAATATCAACGTGCACTTCGCCATCCTGAATTGCCTGATAACGGCCGCCATGCGAACGGAGAATGCCCGTTCCCTGCATCTTGCCATCGGAAGTATAGCGTCCGAGTGAACCGTTCATACTGCCTTCAATATGATGAATGGTGCCGTCTTCCAGATATTTTGTCATGAATGAATGACACTCAAATGATGCAGAGGGGCACCACATCAGTCCTTTCACGCCAAGTTCTTCAACAATGCTGAATATTTGTCCTGCCACCAGATCGCCGTTGCGGAAATGATGATGCGTAGAAATGGTCATACCGTCTTTCAAACCACACTTGATGAGTGCTTCTTTGAGCGATGATACTATTTTGTTTCCGTCGGCGGGATAATCGGCACATGTGGCAATCGGTGGCGCGTACTTCCGTCCTGTTGGCTTATGTTTACCAACACCTTTGTAAGGAACCGCTTCCCGTCCGTTAATTTCCTGAGGCACCATGCGACCCAGAGCGTTTTTTATCATGTTGTCATTTTTTTTCATTGTCTTCTTCCCTCCAGTTTTTTGATATTATTCCCAGTGATACAGCCAAACTAATGATTTTTTGCGCACGTTTTACTACCGGTGGATCTATCATTTTAGTGCCGAGCGAAACCACACCCAGTCCTTTTTCTGTTGCTTCAAAAAATGCATTCGCGATTTTTTTTGCCTTTTCTATTTCCAAAGAATCAGGTGAAAAAAATTCGTGGATTACCCTGATTTGTCTCGGATGTATGCAGCCCATACCATCAAAGCCAAGTGCTTTTGATTTCAGTACATTTTGCTTCAGCCCGTCTAAATCGGCTACATCTGAAAATACTGAATCAATTGGCTGAATACCGGCGGCACGGCAGGCATTCACTACCATGCTGCGGGCAAAAAACGATTCTGTTGCTTCAGCAGTACGTTTTACGCCCAGATCGGCTGTATAATCTTCAAGACCGATGGCCATAGAAACAACGTTATCTGCTGCAGTTGCAATCTCGTATGCTTTGAGCACACCCAGGCTGCTCTCAACAATCGGCATCAGCCAAACATCATTTTTAATAGAGTGTTTCTTTTTCAGCTCATCAATTCTCTTGTTCACCAATTTAATTTGTTCTGCACTTTCGCATTTAGGAACAAGTATGAGGTTCACGTTATGCGGAATAATGTAATCAAGGTCATCGAGTCCTGCCGGCACCTGATTGATGCGTACCATGCGTTCAGCACCGTAAAAATCAAGCCCGCGAAGAGCATTCCGTACCAGAAAGCGAGCTTCCGGTTTTTTATCGGGAGCAACTGCATCTTCCAGGTCGAGTATAATGCCATCGGGTTTGTGAATTCCTGCATTGAGCATCAGTGTTGGGCTGTTGCCCGGAAGATATAAGCGCGAAAAGCGAAAACGGTCACGAGTCGTGGAATAGTTATTTTGTTCAAGAATGTCGAATAAAAATTCTTTGCCTGTTCCGGTAAGTTTATGAATGGCGGCATCAATGCGAGCAGCAATTACCAGGGGCAATGCTCCTGAATCTTCGATGAGCAGCGATGCGTTTTTAATATTATGGAAGGCAAGAATATCAAGCGCCAGCTGCCTGTTGGTACGACCGTACATCACGCTGACCTTGCTTTCTATGGTAAGGTCAATGCCGCCGCTTTCTTTGATTTCAAGGCTTACGTGACAATCTGATCGAATGCCTTTTCCTTTATTCCCGGCCAGGGCCAAAACGTTTTTCTCCATCATACATTATATTAATAGAAATTATCGAAGGCAAATTTAACCTGAAATATGCATACGTTGGTTTATTGAGATGAAATATTTAGTCACTGCCTGCAGGAGAAATGTTATAAACCTTCATTTTCGGTATGAAATTTGAAAACTCGCAGTGAAAGCATACTTTTGTCATGATAAAACAATCAAAAACTATATGCGCCATGAAGGGGATGAAAAGATGTCTGCTTGTTATGCTATTTGCCTGCTGCTCAGTGCTGCAGGTTTTTTCTCAAGCTACGGAAGAAGAGATTCACAAAGAATTTTATAAATCAGACATGCTTATCAGCGTGCTGATTAATTATTTACCGGAAGGGTGGACATTTACCGAAGGGCAGGGGCGATTTTGTATCACCCGGAACGATTCGGTTTGGGTACTGGATGAAAAATGGATGGATGCCCCTAAAGAAAGTAAAGAAAGCCGCAATAAGCGTATTCAGGAAAAGGGTAAGAAAATCGTCTGTCAGTTGATTTTTAGTTACGAAGATAAATGGAATGTAGATAAGATACAGAAAGCCAGTATCATAAATGCTGCAACAATGGATCAAATCCGCAAATTGCCTGAAAAATATAAGATTACCGGTTTGAGAGACGAAAAGTTAAGCAGTAAACAAACTACTGTTTATACGGCAAAAACGGAAGCTGATAAAAAGAATCTGGATAAATATTATAAGGAAAAGAGTCAGCTTGAGGCTGGTTTGCTGAAGGTGCCTGATTTTAATTCAGAGAAGTACAGTCTTTTTATAGTTTCACGAAGCGGATTGTCGGATGATATGCATTTGATTTATCCTGAAAAAGCATCAACAGAATTGTATACGATACTGGCTACCTGCCGGGAAGTGCTTGGTAAATAGAGATTAAATGTATCGACAAAAAAATAAGCTGTCCTTTTGAGACAGCTTATTTTTTATAAGACAGTTAGGAATTAACCTTTTCCCTGACCGGCTTTTACTTTTTTAGGATCCGTTTTGGTTCCGCCTTTGGTACCACCTTTTGTGCCACCTTTTTTAGCTTTAGCTTCTTCAGCTTTAGCTATAGAGTCAGCTTTTGCTTTCTCAGCATTTGCAATTGAGTCAGCTTTTGCTTTTTCAACAGCAGCGATAGAATCTTGCATAGCTTTTTCTTTGTTAGCTTTTGCAATTGAATCTTGTTTTGCTTTTTCTTTAGCAGCTTTCTCTTCTGCGCTGGGGCCGCAAGCGATAAGGGCAACCATACCGGCGATAACGAATACACTTAATACTTTTTTCATTTTCTTTTGAAATTTTGGTTATTATGATTTAACGCGCAAAATTAATTTTTTTTTCAATGCAAAAATATATTTTCATAAAAATTATTAAAAAAACGTTGTTAATAAAAAAAACCTCCCGGTTCCCCGGAAGGTTTTTCAACTTCTCTTTAGTTTAAGATCAGCCTTTACCTTTGCCTTTGCCGGCTTTTACTTTAGGTTTGCCTTTGCTGGCTTTTTTGTCAGCTTCAGCTTTAGCAATGGAGTCAGCTTTGGCGGTTGCCTTGGCGATTGAATCCTGTTTTGCTTTTTCTACAGCAGCAATAGAATCTTGCGTAGCTTTTTCTTTGTTAGCTTTTGCAATTGAATCTTGTTTTGCTTTTTCCTTGGCTGCTTTTTCTTCAGCGCTTGGGCCGCAAGCAATAAGTGATACCATTCCGGCAATCACTAAAAGACTAAATACTTTTTTCATGTTGTTTAAGTTTAAATTTTGGTTAACCTTATGACAAAGGTAAAACATTTTTTAAAAAAAAAAGGTTTTTCATAATATTTTTGATTTTTACTAATATATTTGCACAATAATTGCCTCGTAGAGAAAATACAAATATCCTTTTATTAACCTAAAACCAGTTTAAAAATGAAAAAAGTATCAATTTTGATTGCGACTGCTGCTTTTATTGGCGGCGTTTTCTTTGTTTCAAGTTGTAAAAAAGACGACACCGGCAACCCCGTTGTTTCTTTGAAAAATGATGATGCAGCCCATAACAGGGTAACTCAATTTTCAGCTGCTACTTACACCGATCCGGGTGCAACTGCAACTGATGATACCGATGGCAACCTGACACCGACCGTTAGCGGCAGCGTTAACATGGGCAGCGCCGGCGAATACACACTTACTTATACAGCAACTGATGCAGCCGGTAACAAAACCGACGCCGTTCGTAAAGTAACTGTTGACGGAGCTCTCTACATTGCTTCTTACACTTATACTGCTACAGATTATCCTGATGGCGGCGTAACAGGTACACCCTGGCAGGAAACTATTACTCCTTCTTCAGTAACAAATAACAAAATCAACTTCCAGAGATTTGCTGATTATAACAATGGTATTGCTTACGGTACAATCGCTGGCGTTGTTATCACCATCCCGACACAAACTGTTACTTGCGGTACAACACCAGTTGCCCGCCAGTTTTCAGGCAGTGCAACTTTCTCAAGTGGTTTCACAAGCTTCACCATTAACTATACTGAAGTTACAAACGGTACAACAGCTACCGGTCACACAACTTATGTAAAGAACTAATTCATTTTTGTTCAGGAAAAGCTGCTCTGAGAAGAGCAGCTTTTTTTTTGACCGCCGGTTATAGATGTTGCTAAAAGCCATATATTTGTGTGGGATTGTGGCGCATTTTGAAGGACCCCATTAAATGAATCGTATGAAAGGAAGATGTTATTTTATTGTAATGACAGCTATTGCCGTTATTGTGCTCAGCGCCTGCAAAAAGGATTCGGACACATCAAATGATTCTCATACATCAACGGATTTTGTAAAGCCTGTGATTACGTTGGCAGGGCAAAATCCGCAGGTTGTGACACAATTCTCCGCGGTGTCATATGCCGATCCCGGTGCCACGGCGCTTGACGATGTAAATGGTAACGTTGCTGTAACTGCCTCAGGGAGTGTAAATATGAACCTTGCCGGAAATTATACGCGTTCGTATACTGCTT
Organism: Bacteroidota bacterium; assembly: GCA_037133915.1. NCBI lineage: Bacteria > Pseudomonadati > Bacteroidota > Bacteroidota bacterium. The sequence continues at coordinate 1,998 of JBAXND010000081.1, read as the reverse complement.
CTGATGCAGCCGGTAATACGGCCATTGTAAGCCGTGTTGTTGTTGTCAACGGTGCGGCCTACCTCGAAGGCAGCTACAATGTTCAGGATTACACAGGGTCGACATTTAATGGTAACTACACTGAAAACCTGAATTCTTCTTTTACCATAAATAATAAGATAGTATTTGCAACTTTTGCCAACTATGCATATTGTCCGGTTTATGGTATAGTTTCAGGTACTACGATAACAATTCCCAGCCAAACGGTGAATTGCGGGGTTCCGTCAGCTGACCATACTTTTTCAGGTGCCGGAAGTTATATCAACAATTTTTCTACGTTTACCATTAATTATACTGAGATCACTAACGGGACTTCAGCAACGGGTTACGGAGTATATTCTAGGAATTAATACTGCCCGGCGATGCTGCTAATGACGGTTGAGGAAGAGTTTAGGGGATTGCTTCGCTAAGCTCGCAATGAAGGTTGTGCCTCGGAGAAATATTTTTTTCTGAACCTGAAAGCTACGTTCACCAGTGCTATCATAACAGGCACTTCAACCAGCGGTCCGATAACCGCCGCAAAGGCTTCGCCCGAATTCATTCCGAATATTGCGATGGCTACAGCAATGGCCAGTTCGAAATTATTGCTTGCAGCCGTAAACGATAAGGTAACGGATTGTCCGTAAGTGGCGCCAATCTTTTTACTCATAAAGAATGAAAGTGTGAACATCGCAATAAAATAGATGAGCAGCGGCATGGCAATTAAAACAACATCCAGCGGAATTTTTACAATCGTTTCGCCCTTGAGCGAGAACATGACGATAATGGTAAAAAGCAGTGCTATCAGCGTAAGCGGACTTATTTTAGGAATAAATTTGGTGTGATACCATTCCTTGCTTTTTATTCTGATAAGGATGAAACGTGTCAGGAAACCTGCAATGAACGGGATTCCCAGATATATGAATACACTTTTGGCGATTTGCATTATGGTAATATTCTCAACAGCATTGTTTGTTGGAATGCCAAACCATCCGGGCAATACAGCAATAAATATATAGGCATATACCGAAAAAAACAGCACCTGGAAAATACTGTTAAAAGCTACCAGTCCGGCAGCATACTGTGTGTCGCCTTTTGCAAGGTCGTTCCATACAATGACCATGGCAATGCAGCGTGCCAGGCCTATCATGATTATGCCATACATGTAGGGCAGGTTGGCGTTGTTTTCACCGGGGAATAATTTGAAAAATGCGATGGCGAGTGCGAACATCAGCACCGGGCCAATAATCCAGTTTTGAACCAGCGACAATGACAAAACTTTCCAGTTGCGGAAAACGTCGCCCAGTTCTTCGTACTTTACTTTTGCAAGCGGGGGATACATCATTAGGATCAGACCAATGGCAATGGGTATATTCGTGGTGCTTTCAGGCGATGATTTCAATGATTCCCAGAATACGGCAATGGCAGGGAAAAAATATCCGGAACCAACACCAATGGCCATAGCCAGAAATATCCACAACGTGAGGTAACGGTCGAGAAATTTTAAACGTGTTTTCATAATAATCAATTCGTTGATTAGTCAATTTGAAAATTAGCTAATTTGAAAATACTATATGTGCTTTTTTGATGATACTAATTTTTGACAAAATCTTACAGACTACATGAAGTTTATCTTCCAGAATGTCCGGATTCGGATAGCTTTCAGATAATTTGCATAGAACAAGCCAGTATTCTGTTTCATCTGATTCTTTAGCTGCAATCTTTAGTTTATGAATGAAATCAACTTTACTTTCTGCATTTTGCGCCTCTCTCACATTCGCCCCAATAGAAGTTCGGGATTTTAGCAGCTGATTTGCAATAACAAATTTCTTTTCTTTTTCGAGCACTTCTGCGTACTTAATAATGTCGAGTGAATACTCTAAAGTCAGCTTCGCAATTGCATTTTCTTTGTCATTTCTCATTTCTTATCACTATTGTCCGATAAAAATACAGAATATTATTTTGCAAACCGCAACAAAT
>JBAXND010000080.1 GCA_037133915.1 Bacteroidota bacterium | reverse complement strand
GCGAGGTGGTCAATTTGAACCGGCGCACACTGGATATTTAGAGCGTTTTTTCCACAATAAGGAAGGGGCTATTATCTTCTATTTTCGTCAAATCAAATATTTCATTATCTACAATGATTGACATTTCGTTTTGCAATAACATTAGAATATCTACTTTAATTTTGTAATTTATTCTAACATCCTTCCTCATTTTAGTATATTCTTCGTCGGTTAACATGCCTGAATTTTTTAATTTATCGAATCTAAAAATCGAAGCGTTTGTCCCCCTTTCGACCATTTCATTGGATACCCGCTGGACAAGGTCTTCCAGTTTTTCTTTAAACTCATTTTCAGATAAGGAGCCATTACTTTTTAAACTCAACAAGTTTGCATATTCATTCTTTATCATCTTATAATTATGCAATTTTGAAAGCTTATTAAGCCCATCAATATCTGAGCTCCCTCTTTCTGAAATTATTTTCTCTTTGAGCTCCTCTTTTTTTTGAATAAAAATCGTTTCATCAATCACCCCACTTTCTTTTAATTCCGATAGATTTGAAATAATAGAATCTTGGTTGTTATCCAAATTCTCTGATGCATTGAGGCTAGCCGATGAATTCATTTTTTCCGAAAATAATAAATTTGATAAAAAGTAAGAAATTGCCGCAATTAGAAATAGGATAAGTCCATACTCGGGCTTAACAGACGAAGTGGAATGAAAACTATAGTCTCCAGAGCCCATTCTATTTGAAGACGCAGCTTGCTTCATCCAAAATAAAAAACCAATACTTAAGAAAAAGTTCATCGCTCCGCCTATTAACCGAAGTTTTCGGTCAAAAAACATTAGAAAAAAGCAAACCAATGAAATAATAATTCCAACTATTCCAAAATTGAAATGGATCCCGCTAATACCTATTGAAGAATAATTACTATTAACAGCGCCTGAAATCGTATAAATACCTTTTGCCCACGGCAAAAACACACAGATTATCATTATTACTGCAAATACAAAACCCCAATAATTTACTTTTTTCATAATTCAGGAAGTTAATGTAGTCGGAAATTAAGAATGCTGAAAAACTCGCATTCCTATTTACCGAAAACGTGCATTGTTATTTACCGTTTACAGTTAACTTGTTGTTAGCATTTCAAGAAACTTTTTAAACACAATAAAGCGCAATATAATATATTTCTGAATACTTATATAAAATAAAGTCGAGCATTACGGCTCACGAAGAGAAAACACATCGCTTCCGGGCGAAAGTTACGACTCCACTCCAGCAAGTCCTTATGTCGTACAAATAGTTCCATTTAGTCCTTTAAAACGAATATTTCAGTCGATCAGCCCAAGGTGGAGGGCGAAAAAAAATATGTATTGTTTATGTAAGTATTGAAAATAATTATCGTCCAGCGAAACTGTCCCCCACAGTGTCCCCCTAAAAAGCGAAAGCCCTGTATTTACAGGGCTTTCGGGGTGTTTTTGTGGTCCCACCTGGACTTGAACCAGGGACCACCTGATTATGAGTCAGGTGCTCTAACCAACTGAGCTATAGGACCGGCATTTCGACCTTTTTATTTGGTCTTAACTTGCTTTTGTGGGTGCAAATTTACAATTTTGCACCCAATTATAATACATCATTTAAAAAAATATCTTAAAAAGCCCGAAAATGCTGGGAAACAACACAGTTAAAAATATTATCTTCGACTTTGGTGGTGTGCTGATTGATATCGATTTTCAGCTTAGTATTGATGCCTATATTAAACTCGGAAGCCCCGATTTTGATAAATTTTATTGTAAAGCCACTCAAAGCAGTCTGTTCGACGACCTTGATACCGGTCGCATCACACCCAAACAGTTCTGCGACCGGCTTAAAGCAATGTTCCCGCCCGAAGTTACCGAACAGCAAATCATAGATGCCTGGAATGCCATCATTATCGGAACTCCGGCACATCATATACATCTTCTTGAACAACTGGCAAAGAATTACCGGATTTTCCTGCTCAGCAATACCAATCTGATTCATTATTACGAATACACTGCGGAAATCAAACGGAAATACGGTTACGACGGCATAGAACCGCTGTTTGAAAAAGCATACCTGTCATTCAATATAGGCATGCGCAAACCCAATCTGGAGATATTTGAGTATGCGATTAAAGATAGTGGCGTTGTTCCTTCCGAAACAATCTTTATTGATGATTCCATTCATAATATTGAACCTGCGCGCTTAGCCGGCCTCCGCCCCATACACCTTAAAGATGGAGTTGATGTGACTGAGCTGTTCGAGAATGGTATAATTAAGCAGGAATACTGCTAAAATCTTTAACAAGAAATAGAATCATTGGATTCATCGGTCTGATCAATCCTGAAATTCCCCGAATCTTTATGTCGCGAGAGAATTCGTCAGGTATCATTATGATATAAAACTTCGCACCCTTGGACTTACGACTTAAGTCTCACGACTCTCGACTCATGACTCTCGACTCTGGTAAAAAAAAACTCCCACCCGGTGAAGGGCAGGAGCTGCAGTATTTTTAGCGAATAAATCGCGCGCTTAGTTTTTCGAAGCTTCGGTATCCATAGGAAGAATTGACACGTATGAACGGTCCTGTCTGCCTTTTTTGAAATCAACGATGCCGTCAACCAGTGCGAACAGAGTATGGTCTTTGCCCATTCCTACATTCAAACCTGGATTATGCACGGTACCACGCTGGCGGATAATAATACTTCCTGATTGTGCAAACTGTCCGCCGTAAATTTTTACGCCGAGTCTTTTACTATGTGATTCGCGTCCGTTACTTGAACTACCGGCACCTTTTTTATGAGCCATGACAAATTAATTTATATCGTTAAACAAAAAGATTATTCAGCTTTTACTTCCGGTTCGGCAGCTTTTTTAGCTTTTGCCTTAACGGCGATTTCTTCGATCTGGATAAGTGTGAAGTCCTGACGGTGTCCGCTGGCTTTCTGATATCCTTTTCTTCTTTTTTTCTTGAACACGATTACTTTATCGCCACGACTGTGCTCAATAATGGTTGCTGTTACCTTGGCGCCTTCAACTTTGGGTGTGCCTACGCTCACCTTGCCATCGTTGTCTACCAGAAGTACATCTTCGAAACTTACTTTTGAGCCTTCTTCGCCGTCTAACCGGTGTGCCAGTACTTCCAGGCCTTTCTCAACTTTAAACTGCTGTCCGGCGATGTCTACTATTGCGTACATTTTCAATTATTTTAGAGTATCTATAAAAAACGGTGTGCAAAATTAGTAAAAATTTTCAATAATCAAATACAACAGCCTTATTTTATTTACGATAAAAAAATCCAGATCGTAATGACCTGGATTTTATGGGATAAGGAATCGCAACGCTGCCTTATTTCTTCTCTTTTAAGGTATATGAAGTTGTATAAACCACTTGTGGCTTTGAACCAACAAGGAATGAACCGTAGAAAACCACGTCGCCGGCACCTGCAGCAGGCGCTGTCCATTTAAATGTCCAGGAGCCCATTCCACCGGTTACCAGCGAACCTTTGTTCGTATGGGTAATATACTTGCCTTTATCCAGAAGCTGGGTTTTTTCAGCGTCGGTCAACGTCAATGTGCCTAGAAGTTTGCCGGCAACATTTTGTGGAGAAACTTCAAATCCAATACGTTTGACTGTCTCAACGCCGGACATTTTTGCTGTTATGGTGTAGGTTTGTCCGGGTGTGTAAACGTTATTCACAGCATCGCTGGTAATATGATTGTCTACTTTGCGCATGGTTGCGTCATGGCAGCTGGTGCAGTTGGAGGCATCGCCCGGTGAACCTGTTTTACCAACCGGTGCTCCGCCCGGATAAGAGAAAATCTGGGTGCTAACGGCCATTACGATAACAGCGGTCAGTACGGTCGAGAAAATAAATGCTTTTTTAAACATAGCTGTAGGTATTAAGTTATTAATTAATCTTTTTCCCAAAGTTTAAAAGTACGTTCAATGTTGAATCCAATTCTTATGCCCTTTTTGAGCCACGACTCTGTTGTTTCTGTAATGAATTGTTTTTCAGTCATTCCTGTGGAATTCGTTACAAATATTTGGAATACGTGTTTGCCGGTATAGATGTCCAGTCCAATACTGCCCGAATTCTGAACTGTCTGACCGCCAATCTGTGAATAAATCTGGTTTGGCAGCAGGTAATTATATTCCAGATTGAGTCCGAATCGTGGAGTAACCTTAAACTGCAGACCTGCTCCCACGGCATAAACATCGTTTTTGTCTTTCGCCAGCGGAACCAGATTACGGTGTACCAGTGTCGGAACAAGTTCAGCACTGAACCAGTTGGTGAATTTCCGTGCAATAATCAGCTGAAATGTATATGCCAGTCTTGATGTGAAATATTTTTGAGGATAATCACTGTCCCATTTCAAAGAATTTATACCCATACCGGCAAATCCGGTAATTGATAAGGGCATGTTTCGTTTACCGGTACTTTGCCTGAGGATGCGGCCTTTAATATAGCCGTCGTAGTATTTTTGTATGGTAGAACGACCAACGCCCATCATAAGCCAGTCGGTGATGCCAAGGTCAAAATTAAGTCTGAAAGTGGCTTCATCCAGGCCGAAAAAATTATTTGCACCTGTAGATAATCTTCCGGCACGGTGTCCTACGCGGAAACCCAGATATCCGGCTTTATTTGTTTCAATGCTCTGAAGATTTGCTATCCGTGGGCCCCAGAAGGTTCGCTCGGTATAGTCAATGGTCGGCTCTTCAGGTGTTGCTGCCGGCTGAACAGTGTCTTGTGCCCATACCCGGGCAAATGCCAGAATAAGAAATGTAATTGCTACTATTTTCTTCATGCGGTTTATATTGACTGTGTTTGTTGAAATTCGTCTGTATGTGATTTAATTACTGAACCGGATTTGCCGACCATATCCTCAACTGTTTTTTTGAACAGTTGTCGAGGTTAACATTGCCTGTATGGTTGCTGTTTCCGGAGAAATCATACAAGTTCCATCCCGAGGCGGCACTCATTACATCTGCTGGAGTATCTAAAATGGCTGCGTGGCCGGAACCGGTGTTGTGGCAGGAAATGCAATTTGCATCCAGAATAGCTTTTATTTGTGAGGTGTAGGTGAGATTAACCGTATCGCAGCTAGCTGTGCTGCTTAGGTTATTGTAATTCGCGTAAAGGCTTTCTTCATTGTCATTATAACAGCCTGTAAGCAATACCCCCAGTAACAACGGTAACATCAGTTTCAATGGTTTCAACATATAAATATTCCCTGTAATTAATAATCTATTTATTATTAAGATAACCTGCATTCACCCAAATATCAACCTGACGCACCTTGCACACCGACATCTTGCCTGATGGCGGCATGGGCTTTGCGGATGTATAATTTACAGAATTCAGGAGGCGTGTTTTGTTGGCCGCAACATCAAGAAATGTTTTAATACTTGTGTATGATGAAAGATTAACTCCGTTAGATGCTCCTGCACCGTGACAACCCACGCAGTTATTCGTAATGATGCTGCTTACAGTGCCAGACCATGTTACATTACTGGTATCGCAACTGTTGGCGCAGTTGGTCGTATTCTGGGCACCCTGATTAATCCAACGGTAAATCAGATTAATTTGTGCGGGTGTCAGCGAACCGCTTGGAGGCATAGGATCACCGCCGGTACCTGTAATTGCACGGTAAATACTGCTTTGTGAAGGGCTGTAAGCTGTAATGCCATTCATAATATATGCGTAACTTGTGAGTCGCTGAGCCTCCCCGTTTGTACCATCGTGGCATCCTGCCATGGTGCAGTTAGACGAAAATATTGGCATGATTTGATCCTGAAAACAAATTGTAGTGTCTTCAGGTGGAGGCGGAGTAATAGTATCATTTCCGCCCGGGGTAGTAGTATCAACCGGCGGATTTTTGTAATTGGCATACAGTTCTTCCTCATTATCGTAGTAACAACCCGTAGCAACAAACAGCAGCAGTGCAGGTACGAGCAGCATAAGAAAGTTTTTCATAATAAGGATTTGTTGGTGATAAAATGCCTATAACTTTTACAAGAAAAAACTAATTTCCGGCATACCCGGCATTAATCCATTTCTGCATTTGGCTTATTTTACATGCCGACATTTTTCCGCTTGGCGGCATAACTTTCGCACTCGTGTAATTGATGGCGTCAACAAATTTTTGCTTGTTGGCATCAAGATATTGTTTCAGATCGTTGTAGACCGTGAGGGTAATTCCCATGGATGCTCCCGGACCGTGGCAGCCACCACAGTTCGATGAAATCAATGGTTGAACAATTCCACTATAGGTTACGTTGGCGGTATCACAGTTTCCGGCATTACAGTCGGTTGTGTTCTCGGCTCCCTGATCTATCCACCATTTTATTATGTTTTTCTGATCTTGGGTCAAGGGTTTATTGGGCGGCATGGCATTTTCACCGTTGCCGGTAATTGCGTTGTACAACCTGCTGCTTCCCGAATTACCGGGGTTCACCTGACTCACAATTGAGCTGTAACTGTTAAGAGCGCCTCTTTCTCCCGTTCCGCTATGACAGCCGGACATCGCACAGTTGTTTGTAATGAGGGGGAGCACATCATCCGAAAAGCAAACTTTTTTTATATAAGGCAATGGGTCGTGCTTACAGCTAATCGAGAATAATACTGAGCCAATTACAGCAATTCCGATGAAAAGAATGTATTTTTTCATAAAAAACGTTGTTCGTCCTGATTTTCTACAAATATAAAAAAAATAGCTATTGCATTATTTTTTCCTTAAGGAATGTATATATAATGCATTAAATATCAGTAATGACAGCACTCATGATATTTATCATGTCTTGGCAGCTGAATATGCAAAAATATGGTGTTTTGTATAAACCCCAAAAATGCTACATCCCTGCGTTTTCATAGAATTTAGCAACACTTTCAAGGATGGCAAGGATATCTGTATAGGAGGAAGCCGTCACCAGCGGGAGCCTGAATTGTTTGAAATCGGGCAGACCTCTGAAATATCCGCCGTAGTGTTTTCGCATAAGCAACAAGCCGTAGCGTTCATCATTATATTTCATGCTTTCGCCAAGATGCCGTCTGCACAGTTCCACACGTTCGCGAACCAAGGGTGGCTCAATTCGAACGCCATGATCTAGGAAATGCCTTACTTCACGGAAAAGCCAAGGATAACCAATAATGGCGCGACCAATCATCAAACCATCCACGCCATAACGGTTTTTCATTTCAAGCGCTTTTTCCGGGCTGTCGATATCTCCGTTACCGAATACCGGAATGGTCATGCGTGGATTGTTTTTTACCTCACCAATCAGCGTCCAGTCAGCTTCACCCTTGTACATCTGAGCGCGCGTACGACCGTGAATGGTCAGGGCTTTTATACCGGCATCCTGCAGCATCTCTGCAACTTCAACAATATTTTTCGACTTCTCGTCCCAGCCAATGCGTGTTTTTGCCGTTACCGGGATGCTTGACTGTTTCACAACCATGCTTGTGATACTTATCATGGCAGGAACGGTCCGTAGCATCGCCGCACCCGCACCTTTGGATATTACTTTTGAAACGGGACAGCCAAAATTGAGGTCAATGAAATCGGGATTAGCGGCTTCAGCCATTTCAGTGGCGACGCGCATACTTTCCTCGTTGTGTCCGAATATCTGAATTCCTACAGGCCTTTCAGCTTCATAGAACCCCAGTTTTTTTTTGCTTTTCTCGGCGTCACGAATCAAACCTTCGGATGAAATGAATTCGGTATAAACCACATCGGCACCAAGCTCCCGACAGATAAGCCGGAACGGAGGATTGGTAACATCTTCCATCGGTGCAAGCAACAATGGAAACTCAGGAAATACAAAATCAGTAGTTTTCTTCATAGGAAAATGGACGTTGCAAAAATAGGCAAAATAGGCATGTAATATTGCCTTATTTGGACTTCATAATTGATAATTATTGCCACATACTTTCCGAATGACATTTTATTATCATAATTATCGAGAATGGTTATAAAATTCCCAAAATAGGAAAGATTATATAATACACGAATTATAAACAGTTGATTAACAACTTAAAAAAAGATGGCACAAAAAAAATATTACTTTTTTTGTTAAAACAGTGTAAATACTTTTATTTTTGCTTTTCATTTTTCCTTTAAGCTCAATTTAATCCAAAAAAAATCATTAATCCAATCAGTACAATGAGAACACAAACAACATCTTCATTGAAAAGGTTCTTTCTTTTTCTTGTGCTTGTGGTATGTATCATCACAGCAAACCATGCGCAAACTGTTGCTCCTATAGTAAATTCGCCCATCGTTATACGACCCGGTGGCATGGCTAATCTGTGTGCCTCAGGAAGCAATACCATACGCTGGTACAAAGCTGCTACAGGTGGTACACTTTTGGGTTCATCCAATTATTTTTATCCGTTCCTGGTAAGCCCGGCAAGTACTACGACGTATTATGCTGAAACAGATTTGCCTGATTACCATGGGAGCATAACCTACAGCTATACCGGTGCTGCCCAAACATGGGTTGTTCCGACTGGCGTTACATCTATTTCAGTTGATGCCTATGGTGCTCAGGGAGTCGGTAAAAATCTAGGGATAGGAGGTCTGGGAGGAAGGGTACAGGCCACACTTTCTGTTACTCCCGGTGAGGTTTTAACAATCAACGTTGGCGGAGTGGATGGATATAATGGAGGCGGAATCAGTGACTATGGAGCCGCAGGCGGAGGTGCAACAGATATTCTCGATGGCGGAACGTCACTTTCCAATCGCATTCTGGTTGCGGGTGGTGGAGGTGGTGCAAACTACAATTCAAACACGATAGGAGGAGCCGGTGGCGGCCTGACGGCTGGAAACGGACTTTCCGGCAACAATTATTTGGCTTATTGTGGTGCCGGGGGAACACAAACAGCAGGAGGGTCAGGAAGTTATTCGAACGGCAATGGAAGTTTGGGGCGAGGAGGTTCAATCGCTTGGAATACGAGTGCAGGAAACGGCGGCGGCGGATATTACGGTGGCGGCGGCGGAAATTACTGCGGTGGCGGCGGGAGCTCATATGTAAGAAACGGAACATCAGTAACCCATACGCAGGGCGTGAGACAGGGTAATGGTGAGATTACTATCTACTACACGGTGTCCGGGCAGGTATCTTCACGCACCCCTTTGGTAGTGGTAGTAAACAGTCAGGGGCTGTTTTTTCCGGCATATAAAGATACAGCATGCCCGGATGAACCGGTGGCCCTTACCTCAAGAAGTGTTTGCGCACAAGTGGCTTGGTACGACGCACCTGTCGGAGGTAACCTGATTGGAACCTCTACAAATGGTGCATCACTGCAAGTGACACCCTCTTCAACAACTACTTATTATGCTGAAGGATATCATAACGGGCAGTTTACACAAACATTTAATTATACAGGTGCGGTTCAGTCATGGACCGTTCCATCCGGAGTTACATCAATCAATGTAGATGCTTATGGAGCTTCAGGAGGAGGAATATCAGGCGGTAAAGGCGGAAGAGTGCAGGCAACACTCAATGTTGCTGCAGGTCAGGTATTAAAAATTAATGTTGGTTCGACCACCTATAATGGCGGCGGCAATGGCATTGTTAATAGTGGCGGTGGCGCAACAGATATCAGAATTGGCGGAACCACCCTTGCCGACAGAGTATTGGTTGCAGGCGGCGGTGGCGCCGGATGTTTTATCAATTGGAAACTTGGCAATGGGGGCAACGGTGGTGGTCTGATTGCCGGTGGCGGTTCATACGATGGGATCTCCAATTTCTGTGGAGCCGGTGGCACGCAGAGTGCAGGAGGCACAGGTAATACTAATGGATCTTTGGGATTCGGTGGTAATGGCGATTGCGGCGGCGGTGGCGGATATTATGGCGGTGGCAACGGACTTTATGCCGGTGGTGGCGGCAGTTCTTGGGTAATACCGGCAGGATCGTCAGCAATTACCCACACACAGGATATTCAGATTGGCTCAGGGAAGCTCATTATTAATTATAATATTGGGTCAGAACCGCCCCGCACACCAATTGTTGTCAATGTGTATAATATTGCTCCTCCGGCAGTAGTAGCCTCAAATGTACAGATTTGCCCGGGCGGTAGTAGTGAACTCAGTGCTCAAAATAATGCTGCTGTTATTGAATGGTATGATGCGCCAGGTGGTGGCCACTTACTCGGAACCACCAAAAATGGAGGATTTTTGACTGTTAGCCCAACGGTAACTACAACATACTATGCTAAAAGGGTATTTCCTGCTCAGGATACAGTAACTTATTCATATACTGGTGCTGCTCAGACCTGGACAGTACCTGCCGGCGTTACTTCTGTTACCGTTGATGCCTATGGAGCTCAGGGCGGCTCAAATAATGGCTCTAATACTGGCGGTCGCGGCGGTCGTACCATGGCAACTCTTAGTGTTACCCCCGGCCAGATATTAAATATATATGTTGGAGGTAAGGGTAAAATTGGTGCAGGAGGCTTCAATGGGGGCGGAAACCCTTATGATGCAAATAATTATCAGGGTGGGGGCGGCGCAACCGATATCCGCATTGGCGGAACTTCACTCATTTATAGGGTTCTGGTTGCCGGCGGTGGCGGTGGTGCTGGTTATGATTTTTATCAGCATGGTTCAAGAAATGGCAATAACGGAGGGAGCGGGGGATACAAGGGAGCGAATGGATCTGCATATGGGGGTCAAACGGTTGGATTGGGTGGAACTCAAACTGCAGGAGGGGTTGCCGGAATTGGGGGCTTTAATGGTGCTTTAGGAATTGGTGGAAATGGTGCTGAAATAGCCGGCGGCGGTGGTGGTGGCTACTATGGCGGCGGCGGCGGTGGTTATTACCATTCAGATGAGATTGATTGGACTATAATTGGTGGTGGTGGTGGTGGTGGCAGCTCTTACGTAAGGCCTGCCGGTTCAACCAATGTCAGCTATGGTCAGGGCGCCCAATTGGGTGATGGGAAGGTGATACTTTCTTACACCGAAGCTGTTGGATGTGGAAGTTCGCGTGCAGCGATAACCGTATATGTAAACTCAACAGCGCCGGTGGCACAGAATGTGACCATGAATTGCGGCTCAACGGCAAATATTGCAGCAACAGCACAGGGTGAATCTATAAAATGGTATGATGCGCCTACAGGCGGTAACCTTTTGGCTACCACTTCTAATGGAGCTGATTTGCAGGTGGCACCGCTTATAACTACAACTTATTATGCGGCAGGCTCAATATACAAGGCTCCGGAAAACATTACTCATGTTTATAACTATACGGGCGACGTACAAAACTTTGTGGTTCCGGCAGGAGTTACCTCCGTTAACGTGGAAGCTTATGGTGCTGCGGGTGGCGGTGAAGTGACGGGCTATGCTGCTTATGGAGGCGGACTTGGCGGAAAGGTGAGTGCCGATTTAGCTGTTATACCGGGTTCAACATTATATTTATATGTTGGAGAAAAAGGGGGCGAAGTGGTACTGGGCGGTTATAATGGTGGCGGCAACGGTGGACCTGATCCTGGTTATAAAGGCGGCGGCGCAACAGATATCCGCATCGGCGGAACAAATATTACAAACAGAGTACTGATTGCCGGTGGTGGCGGTGGTTCGGGAGATAATACATCACTTACAGGTCCTGTCCTTCCTCTTCCCAATAAAGGCGGAGATGGCGGAGGTACAACTGCCGGTTATGGACAATATCAGGGGATTACATATTCAACTACTTGCGGTGGCGGCGGCACACAAATAGCCGGTGGAAGCGGTGGTGTTGGTCCTTATGGCGCTTCGGCAGAACAGGGAAAAGCCGGTATTCTGGCTGAGGGCGGTGAAGGCGGACGATATGGCGGTGCCGGTGGTGGAGGTGGTTACTACGGCGGCGGCGGCGGTGGCGGCTATGGCTGGTGGAACGGTGCCGGTGGTGGCGGAGGCAGCTCGTTTACGGACCCGATATACTGCAGCAACGTGAATCATACCCAAGGAGTTCGCTCAGGAGATGGGCAGATTAAGCTATCATTCGCAATGCCTTCAATTGCATGTATTGGTCCGCGCTCACCGGTGGTGGTAACGGTGAACCCGACCTTAACTCCTGCCGTTACAATCAGCGCATCAGCGTCAACCATCTGTGCGGGAACGTCAGTTACTTTTACTGCAACCCCAACCAATGGCGGAACTGCACCTGTGTATCAGT
>JBAXND010000079.1 GCA_037133915.1 Bacteroidota bacterium | reverse complement strand
AAACACAGTATTTCGACAGCCTTGGCAGGGTTTTTATGATTGAGGATGATAACGGCACTACCCCAAAATACCGTGTACGCAACACGCTTGATATTACCGGCAGGGTGATTGCCGTTACCGATGCACTGAACAGGGTGATGACACATCATGTTTACGGGTTGAAACAACAACTCTATACAACAAACATTGACTCGGGCGAGCGATGGATGCTTGCCGATGTTGCTGGAAAGCCCATTTATGCAGTGAACAGTCGTGGCTTCACCTTCCGCAATACCTATGATGCGCTGCAGCGCCCGCTGGAAATTTATGTTACCCCTCCGGCACAAAGCGAGATATTGGCAGAAGAATATGTCTACGGTACGGATGACGCGGTTTACAATATTGGCAGGGTTGAGTTTTTAAAAGACCAAAGCGGGCAAACGCATTTTATTGAGTATGATTTCAAGGGCAATCCACTGGAAACGCTAAAGACGTTTTGTGAAGACTACAACAGGGATATTGACTGGAGCCAAAGCCCGGTGCTGCAGACGGAAACGTTCACGCAGTTTATGGAGTACGACGCAATGAACCGGCCAACCTTGCTGACACAGCCCGACGGCAGCATTATAGAATACGCCTATAACAAGGCCGCATTGCCCGAGGCAATTGCAGTGACTCATTTAGGGCAGGGAACCCCGGTTGATTATGTAACTAATATTAACTACAACGAGAAAGGACAGCGAACACGGGTTTATTACGGGAATGGCACGCGAACACGTTATTATTATGACGATAAAACGTTCCGGCTGAACCGGCTTAAAACGACACGTAATTCAGGCGCTGATGTTTTGCTTGATCTTAATTATATTTATGATGCCGTTGGCAACATTGTTGAGATAAATGACAACGCGGCACAAACCTTTTATTACGATAACAGTGTGATAGCACCCCAGCAGCAGTTTTGGTATGATCCATTGTACCGTTTGGTAAAAGCCACCGGCAGGGAACTCATGTCACTGGCTATGCCCGGGCACAGTGATTTTGTAAATAACATCCCTTTACCAAACCCCGGTAATAGCGCGATGCAGAATTATAAGGAGTATTTTACTTTTGATGCTCTTGGCAACATAACCAACCTTGACCACTATACCAGCGGCCAAACGCCAACCTGGACCAGAGAATATTATTACAACTCGAATAATAATTATTTATTAAGTCATATTCAGAATCAAACTCCACCGGATTATACTTACGATGCCCATGGTAACATGCTTACCATGCCGCACCTTTCTGCTATGGAATGGGATTTTAAAGACCGTCTGATAAAAACCACACAAGGTACAGAAAGCACGTATTACCGTTATAACAGCAGCGGGGAGCGCAGCCGCAAGATAACAGAAAAACAAAATGGAACTTTTGTAGAACGCCTGTACCTTGGTGGCTACGAGGTTTACCGGGAATACGCGAGTAATTGGGATATTGATTTTGAAAGACAAACACTTTGCATCAACGAAATTAAACTGCCCGAAGGTGAAAATGAAGGCCAGAACGAAAGTGAAGAGCAAAAAAAATACACCTTTGATCAGAACAAGAAAATCGCCATCATAGAAACCAAAACAATAGAAAGTGGTGATCCGATTTCGCCACTTGAAATTGCGATTCGTTATCAATACAGCAATCATCTTGGCTCCTCCTGCCTGGAACTTGATGAAAGTGCGGATATCATCAGCTATGAGGAATATCATCCTTATGGGACGACCTCATACCGCTCTGGCAGAACTGAAACCGAGGTAAGCCTGAAACGATACAAATATGTTGGCAAGGAGCGAGATGAAGAAAGTGGGCTCTATTATTATGGAGCCAGATACTACGCGGATTGGTTGTGTAGGTTTATTTCAGTGGACCCGATGGCATGCAAATACCCGGAGCAGTCACCCTATTCCTATTGCGAAAACAGCCCAGTGATATTTGTCGACCCAGACGGAGCAGATGTCAAGGTTTCATTGTTTATTAGATGGTTTCGTCGAAGATTGTATTCTGCAATTAAGTTGTACTTGCAAACTCCGGAAATAAGTGCTCGTTATATGAATTACATGACCGCAAAACAGCAGCAAAGATATTTAGGCATACAAGGAGGCACTGATGGAATTTATGCCAATAGCTCGGATATTAAATTCACATCTTTATTCTCTTTTAAAAAAGGAAATTATGGCCTAACCTATGGTTCCGCCAAGAATAATTTTCCGGGAATACGGACAAACAAAGGATGGATGTCTTTAGGAGAAGCAGCATTTTCAAGAGATCCCGTAAATGAAAATACTGAGTTGAAAATGCGTATTGGAGTGAATATATTAAAAAGAGGGCAGGATAATTCAGAAAGACAAATTGGTGGAATGCTTGCGACTGCGCTTCATGAAGATCAAATTCATGCAAAGCCCATTATGGATTTCATGGAGAAGATCTGGTCTGGTGCACTTGAAAATACAAGTTATTTTGATCTGTATTCTCAAGATGACCCTACAAATGGAGTGTTATTTCATGAACAGCTGGGTGATAGGACAAATGTAAATTATAACGAGGCTGTGGAACAGATAAGGGGAATTCTTGACAAGAACGATTTGAGGAAAATAAGAAGTGATTTTGATAAAGCAATTGAAAATGACATTAAGAATAATGGAAACTAATAGAATGCTTCTAATAAGTTGTTGCATTTTGTTTCTATCATCATGCTGGATGTATAGAAAAAGGGCCGCTTATATTAATGATGAAACTTGTAAATTATCAAAAGAATACATCTACTCGGTCAATTTAGAAGGAGATACTGTTTTTCATAATGTGGCATTCAGTAAAAATGAAATTGTAAAATATATTGAGGGTAAACATTTTTTAGTGAATAGAAACGGTAATATTTTACAAGAATTCTCCTCAAAAAAGGGAAAATTGACGGGCGACTTTTTTAAATATTTTATTACCGGCAAAATAGAAATAAAAGGGCAGTATTATAAAGGGAAGAAGATTGGCAAATGGCTATATTTTAAGGAGAATGGTGAGATAGAAAAAGTAGAGTATTATTCACAATCAAAATCGTATTAAGAATTTTTTGGATCCAGCCAAGTGCTATATTAACTGATCACCATAATGTGTAATGAATAATAAACCAATAAATTTGATTGACCCAACCAGTATGGGAGGGATTACAAGAGTTGTCTATTATAATGATCGTGGAGGCCCGGTTAAGGTTGTGATAAGCTCAACAATATATTTCTATACTGATGATCCAAGTATCGACATGTTAGATGCAGCAACTCAAATAAAAAATGATCTTGAAAGTACACTAAATAGGGTCTGCTGAAAAACTCTTAAACGCTGTATTTTCAAGAATTATCTGCATATTTGTAATGTAGAAAATGCATGAAAATATGGCAAAAGCCTCTAAAAACCGTGCATAGTGCATTGAAAATGAAAAACATATTAATATTATTTGGAATAATGCTCTTGTTTTCATGTTGTAAACGGTAAATAACAATATTCATATAGCTGAAACAAGCAATAATAAAGTACTTCAAAAAGGTCAAATACAAAAGCCTTTATATTTAAAGTGTTTTATAATATATAATTTTTATAAAGGAAATGACCTTTTTGTTATAATAGGAGGTAAGAATGATGATGGGGCCGTATATTTAAGTGCTGATTCAACCGGCGTTTGTTTTTCTTATGGCATTAGCCAATGTGGATACAATTTTGCAGCAAAAGATGAAAATAATGTGATTATATTAATTTGGGATACTAAAGGTGCGTGGCGTGATGTTAGAACTTCACTGGATAAGACATTTGGAGTAAAAAATTATCCCAAAACAGGAGATATTTTTGCTGAGTTATCATTGCGAGGAGATACTGCTATTTATGTTAATTATCTTTCCCCGGAATTTGTTGACAAACAAAATGAAGTAGGAAGAAAAAATAAAAAATTAATTATAGATACGCTTTTCCCTGAATTTTTTAGATGTGCAACTTGCGAATGGGCTCCTAGAAAGTAATGTTTATAGCTTAAACATATAAAATAAATTCACTTAATAATTACCACACGGATAACATTATATAATATTTATTTTTTATTGGTCGGGCAGTTCCAAATGAAGACTTACCCTAGTTCATTATTTATCATTTTCACAACCTCTGACATTTCCAACCGTTCAAAATAATTCCGAACAAACCGAAGGTCTTCATTCAAGGCCTTTTCATTTATTTTAAACGGATTTTGGAGTCGTTTGTATATATTATCGAAGTTCTTTCCTGTAAGAAACTGTATAAAACGGGCAATTTCAGTCTTGTCAATATTTTTAACGTTGGCATATTTTAAAAGGTAATGTACAGCCAATACCTGACGAGCAGTTGTACTATCTTTAATGGCACCTTCAGATGCAGTCATCAATGAAGGCGTGGTCTCTGATTTTTTTTCCACTAAAGAATATTTTAAATCTTCCGACTCTAGAAATTCAAAGAATCGCCTATAGGCCATATACTCCGCGAATATTCTTACAAGGTCTTTATCCGAATATTCGTTTAAATCGAAAATGGGCTTTTCGGGTTTCACTTGCTCGCGTTTATTATCTTCGGATTTGCCATCTATTTCGAAGGGTTCAATAATTTCCTCAAAATCGTACGAGATAGTATCATATTTAGGTTTAAAATTCTTTCGCAGTTTTTTAATTGATAAAGAAAGCTCCTTACCCACTTTCAGATCGTGCATAAAATGTTCAAGTGCGGGTGCTCTATAACTTTCCTCAAACCTGAAAATCAACATCGCTTTTGCATAGGTTTGAAATTCACTATGTGTATATGCCTTGTCACTGGCCTTATCCAGTCGTCTTTTATAAGTACTGAAAAGAAGATTGTAATGTCGCTGTGAAGTTTCGGTATAAAATTGGTCGAGATTCTCCGTTAATTTTCCCATGATTATTCGTCTATATTAAAGTTGGCAATTTCTGAATTTCCAAACGCTTTTTCTCATCTACAATTTTAGCATAAATTTCCGTATATCGCAGATTTGTGTGACCTAATAATTTACTCACCGTGTAAATGTCTATTCCATAGGTCAGGCTTATTGTGGCAAAGGAATGCCGCGCTACATGGAAGTGAATATTCTTCTTGATCCCTGCCCTTGCAGCCCAAAGTTTAAGCAAATTTCTGGCATTACGCAAAGTTGGAAGATAGCAGAACACTTTTTCCTTATTATTCTTTTCTTTCATTACCTCTTCTATGACACCGCTGGCAGATTCTGTCAGTGGGGCTTTCAGAATTTTGCCGGAAGTATTACGTGTCTTTACAGGACGAATATTTATGTAGTACCGATTGTGGCCATTTGCGTCTTTTTCCGAAATGATATCTTTCCATTCAAGTTTTTCGATATCCGAAATTCTAAGCCCAGTGAAACATGAAAATAGAAATGCTAATCTCAGATGGGGATGAGAAGGGAAAGGAGTGCCAACCAGTGTCTTTACTTCTGAAGCATCAAGAGTCGTCCGTTTTACCTCCAACTCCTTAGGCATATCAAATTTATCAAAGGGGTTAATTGTAATGATATCCTGCCTGTAAGCATCATTTAACCGGGCGCGTAGAATTTTTAAGTAATTTTTCACAGTATTGTGAGATATCCTGGTTGAAAGGTATGCCTGAAACCGGATGAGCCAATCTGGGTTAATGTCAATGAATCTCACATCTGCCCCTTCGGTGAAATTGTTCATGTGAAACAGAAGACTGTTTGCATGGAAATCCCCTGTTTTACGTTGGTGGTTTTTAATATAGCCAATTATTGATTGTGAAGTCATTCTTTGCTTTGTCTTCAGGCCCTTGATCTGCCCGGCAAGTTCCATCTCCCTCTTTTTGCGAATATCCTCCGCTATATCTATCGTATTGCGATCCTCAAGCAGAATGTTTTTTATTTTGCTGTAATCTTTGCTTACATACAATTTCAGGAACTCGTACTGCCGTTTCCGATTTCCCTGCTCGTCAGTAGAGAAGATATCAAGGTAAACGCTGCATTTACCAGTTTTCAATTGCTTGTATCGAAGATGTATCATGATTAATGTTTAAGTTAATTGAGTATTGTCATTTGCTTTTCTTTTGGGATTTTTTCAAAATTGACTGATTTTTCGGCTTATTGCTAGTACTAAAGAAACTTGGAAATTTTGTCACTTCTTTTTGCTTTTTCTCATCAATTATCTTTGCATAGATTTGTGTGGCATCAATTCGGGTATGGCCCAGTAGCTTACTCACGGTGTAGATGTCAATACCGCTTGTCAAGCAAAGCGTGGCAAATGTGTGTCTTGCTGCATGGAAATGAAGGTTTTTTTCCACTTTTGCAGCTTTTGCCCACTTTTTAAGCCAGTAGTTAATCACATTCTTTTCTGGTAAAGCATCAAATACAAGTTCACCCTTTCGATAATTTTTTACTTCATTAAGTATTTTCACCGCTTGCTCACTGAGCGGAGCTTTTAAAAGTTGTCCTGAAGTCCTTGTGGTTTTTATCGGACGAATTTGTAAGCTGTGGTATGGATTACCATCTTTGTCTGTTTCGATAATAATGTGACTTTTTCTTAGAGTCTGTATATCTGATAGCCGTAACCCAGTGAAGCAGGAAAATAAAAAAGCCTGTAGCACCTGTGGCTCAGCATTTATTACGGTATCCTTCATCATCTGGATTTCTTTAAGTTCAAGAAACGTGCGTTCCACATCATGCTTGGCAGGAATTTTAAAACGGATAAATGGGTTAACAGCAATGATCTCATGCCTAACTCCCCGATTTAAATTTGTTTTGAGGATTTCAAGATATAATATCATTGTATTATGCGAGGTCACTTTTTCAAAGTATCTGGCCAAATCTTGAATAAATTGAACTGTTACATCGGAGAATAGGATGTCTTTACCTTTGGAGAATCGCTGTAGGTGCTGAGCTAAAATACGATCATTTTTTCTATCTGTTCGTTGTGCTTCTTTTGAGATAAATTCAATAAGAGATGCATTAACCCGCTTGGGACTTGCATTCAGACCTTTGACAGTGCCATAAAGCTCCAGTTCTCTTTTAGACCGGATGCTTTGTGCAAGCTCCATTAAGGGTTTATCCTCGGCAACAATGCGCTTTGAGTGGCCGTAATCTTTTGATACGTGGATTTTAAGAAATTCGTATTCACGATTAGATTTTCCATTTTCACCTCTGACGGAGTAGTCTAGATAAATACTGAATTTTCCATTCAGCATTTTTTTAAATCGAAGATGTATCATGGGTATTGCTATTTTGAAGTTTTGTAAATTTCATAATGATCCGGTCACTTTTAGTGTTCAATAACTGTTTAACGGATTTCTTATCCGCACCCTTATTCAATTGAATTATCGCAAAAGTGTTTCTGGCCATGCTAAAGCATAGATTTTTCTTAAGTCCGGCCAAGGCACTCCAAAGCCGGAGGTGAATATTGCAGTTAGACTTATTGGGCAATGATTTAAATACATTGCCTGATTGACAAGTAAGATTTATTGCTTTTCTATTAATATTTGATTCGTCCCTGTATTTGCCCTTTGATGTTCTAATACCTTCAGATGAGGCAACAATGCTAAGAATTGAGATTGCTTTATTTGATAGAATATTGCAGTAGGTTGCATGGTTCGAGAAACCATTGACGCTAATCGTCCAGGTTTTCTTTTTGCTCGGATCACTTTTTTTGATCTGTTCCCATTTTAAGTTTAAGATTTGATCCCAGGTCAGCCCAGTATATAGCGACAGCAAAAACGCTAACCTTATCTGTGGATTAAATTCGGTTGCCGTGTTTGTAATATCCAGTATTTCCTCCGGCGTTAGATATTTCGGGATACTTTCATGGTGACGAAAACGAAACTCCATTAAGGGATTCTGCTTAATCAAGTTTGATTTCATAGCATCATTTAGGAGGCATTTCATCGTATACACCAATGAATTTACTGTGTTTTTTGCCAATCCCGACTCAAGGTATTTTTCAAATCCTTCAATCCACTGCCTAGTTAAAATACTAAAAGGAATATCATTTTTGGCAGTGTATAATCGAATGTGTTTAATCAATGATTGTTCAGTGGAACGCAATTTCATTTCACTTGAAGTCCTTTCAACAATGAACTCGATAAAATGCCTTTTTTTATTTTTTAGGGACTTTTTGCATATCGATGTATTTCCATCAGAAAATTCCTTTGCAGCTTGCCGGGCTAGATTAATCGCGTCAATATCTTCCTTAACGATAAATCGATTTGTTGAATAGTCTTTCGATGATCGAAGATTTAGAAATTTTCTTTGTCGCTGCCCCTGATTATAAATATCGAGATATAGGCTGTATTGACCATTAAGTAATGCTTTATAACGAATAGTAATCATAATAAATAAGATGTTATTTGTCACTCCGAAGTAACAATTGAGTAACACAAAGTAACATAATATTACTTATGTTAGCAAATTTATGTTTTGTGTAATGTTTTGTAATCGCTTGTAAAGCCTTATTATGAATGACTATAGAAATTATTAATCAAAATTGCAAAGTATTTGTACACTTGACGTGGTTTTTGGAACCACTTTTGGCGACCTTATTGCGCTCAATGGAAGTGATGGCACTGAACTCTGGAACATCAGTCTGGCAAACCATATGGATTCGGCTTCGTTCGGAATAGACCACGGTCCCATTGTTCTTGATATGGACAACGATGATACACTCGATGTTTTTGTGGTGGGCGGTCATGGAGAATATCCTGCCATAGAGAAGAACTGGGGACGCGCTTACGCAGTGTCGGCCGGTGTCGGAGGTCCCGACTGGCCTATGTTCAGGCGCGATATTGTTCGCTCGGCATGTGCCGGATATTATGGAAGCTCATCCATTAAAGAAGTAAACAGTTCGCGCGAAAATCTAAACATTTGGCCCAACCCGGGCGATGGCAATTTCATGATAAAATCACAAGGCAAGGCCGGAAGCACTTATGAGCTGAGTATTTATAACCTTTCGGGGATGCTTGTATACCATGAATTTCTGACTTCCGAAGAGCAATCATTTTACCATAAAGTGCACGCCCAGTCACTGAAAAGCGGACTGTACATAGTTAAACTAATGTCAGAAGACATTGTGCAGACAGCGAAAGTCTGCATTCAGTAATACCAGGCACGAAACCCGCTGGCACTGTTGAGTTGTTGAGTTGTCTAATTGTCCCGCCAAAGGCGGACAGGCAAATTGACTAATTGTCTAATTACAATCAGAATTAACATTCCGCTGTTGATACAATTAAATTTGAATCAACATTTCACACATAATTATTGTAATCTTTGTGCAGGCTGATAAAAGCAACGGACGCATTATGCGCATGACAAAGCAAAGAAAAACTACGAATATTAAAAACAAATTTCACTGCATCACATGGCTCAAATACCTGTCATTACCGGTATTGCTGTGTCTGATCATTTCGGCAAAAGCGCAAAACAAAGAAGTTTATTCTACATCCGACAGAACCGAAGTCACCTATCAATACAATGAAAATGCTTATAAGGAAGGCCGGATTGTAAATTTTTTCATCGAAGAAATTGCAAAAAGCATCCCGAAACAGATTAAATATACGAAGTACAATTTTTCATTTTACAAGACATGTCGCATCGCTTATACCGGAAATAACCACTATGTGGCAAGTGTTGAATTCATCAATGCGGAATGCGACGGCGATGTGATGTATAAAAGTTTCAGCATTTCCGATGCCATTATTCCGCCAATGGCCGATATGACTGTTGCAATAAAAGGCCGCTCTGTCAAGCCGCTCGCATCAGCCAATCTGGAGCATGTTCCTATCACATCCGGCTATAATAAAATGGCCTCACTCGAATTTAATGATACAGCAAAAAACTTCGCCTACACCTTTGATCTCAACATCACAAAAATATATTACGACGATGCCGCTAAAAATCGATTCAATGACATGCGGAAACTCATTGACGACTACTATCAGGCCGATTTTCAGATAGACGAATACAACCGTGTGCTCGATAAGTTCGACTTTGAGAATATCGACATGATTATTGTTTATGATATACAACTAAAGGAAGTTGAAAAAGCTGTTGAAACACTCTTTAACCGGAACTTCGCCGGTACACTGAAGCTGAACGAAAAAGACCCCACCGATTATCTTGACAAATTCAGTAAGCTGTCTGAACGCAGCATCGGGATGCGCGAAAAAATGAATGTATTGCTTGCTACACTTGACAAGCAGTACTATGAAAAAGGAATGGGCTATTATGAAAAAAATGAATTTCAGTCGGCGGAAAAATTTTTCAAACGCTCTATTTCCGTTAATAAATACTACAGCCCGGCCGCTTACAGGCTTGCCAAAATTCTGTACATGCGCGACAGCATTACTGAAGCAAGCACGATAATTTCAGGTATACTGCAAAACATGAATCCTGACCACAACACCCGTAAACTGGTGGTTGAGATGGCTGACACCTTATACAGAGCATTTATCGGACACGGAAATTATTTTATTGTTCAGGAAAAATTTAATGAGGCGCTGAGCCTTTTTGAAGCGTGCCGTAATTTTTGTGCATCCACACCCGGATTGAAATGCGATAATGAAGTATCCAAAGGTCTGTCGAAATCAAAATACGGCATTTACAAATCATACC
Organism: Bacteroidota bacterium; assembly: GCA_037133915.1. Lineage (NCBI taxonomy): Bacteria > Pseudomonadati > Bacteroidota > Bacteroidota bacterium. Next base: position 1,693 of record JBAXND010000079.1, on the reverse strand, counting down.
TTGCCGTTGCACAAAAGGCCATGGATAACGACAAGCTCGATCTGGCGCAGGTTTACATTGAAGAAGCACGAAAATACCAGCGAAATAACAGCAGCGAAATTATCGGCGATGCCGAATGCGACGCGTACATTGCCCGATTGGTGAGGGCTTACATTAAATCCGGCGATCTGCTTGCACAAAAAGGGCGATACGAAAAAGCACTGGGTTATTATCAGATGGCATCAAAATATTGCACGGCAAATACCGAATATAACTGCCCGAACGACCTGCCCATAGCCATTCACAACGCACGCATTGACCTCTACAACAGCCTGTGCAAATCGGCACGCGAATATCTCAAAGACAAAAAATACGATGCAGGCGAAAGCGAAATAATGAAAGCGGTTACCCTGCAGCAGGAATATCCAAATGATATTTCTTCTTCATTGAATTCGGATACCATACTCACACACGTAAAAGGCATTCGCTACCGTCAGTTCATCGTCGCCGGCAGGCAATTGATGCATTATGACCAAATGAGAGAGGCTGCCGGTAATTTTGCAGATGCACGTGACCTTGAAAAACGATTTTCATTCAGCCGCGATTATTCCCTCGATTCATTGCTAAAAGCAACCGGATTGCCGGTATTGCTTGAAGAAATAAAAATGATGCAGTTGCTTGCTGAGTCAGGGCTGGCCGATTCGGCACGTACTCAATACAACAAGCTTGTATTGATGCAAAAACGTTTTATGCTTGATGACGATGAATCTGCCAACAAAGCAATGGAATACCTGAGCGGATTTATTGTTGACAAAAAATGCAGCCTTGCCACCAAAAATGCCGACGCTGCACTTGCTTCAGCTACCATCTGTATCAACAACAAAGATTTTATTGATGCCGATACACTGTTGCAAAAAGCACTGGATATTGCTTTTGATAATCAGGGATGCAGGCTGGACGCTGATGCGATAATGACATTGCATAATAATTATCAGCCGGCTGCCGATTATCAGGTAATCATGAAAAAGGCACAAAAATGTTATGCTGCCAAAAATTTCAAAGAATTTATTGATGATTACGAGAATGCCGAATCGCTATTCTATAACGCGAAACTTCGGAATGTAGGAATAAATCATACAGCGGTACTGGAGTATCTTAGCATGCAGAAAGACCAGCCTTTGATATCATACGCTATTCAGCATTATTTGCTCTACGGCAAGGTGAATGAGGCTTTCCGTTTACTAAAAGTCCTTTACGCAATTGGCATGACAGCCGCGGATGCCCGTCCGCTGCAGGAAAGTGTTGGTGAAGCAATGGCCCGGATTGATAAAAAATCGGCACCCGATGCCTCACCAAGAAAAACCGTAGCCTTTTATACCGGAAACCAAAAATGGTACGCGTTTTTCAAAAAAGCCTACCTGTTTGCCTGGCGCGAACAATAGCAATTCTGAATGTTAATAACTTTAATTTAAAAAATTGAAGTCATTCTTACATTGGGATAATGACCAGTAAGAAAATATTTTAGTTTTAAAATACACGATAATAGTATTTTAACTTTTCGGAAATACGATATATGCGTTTCTATTAATTATATGATTTAACATTTCCACACTTTCTTCCGCATTCATTAGCTTCTATTATTTCATTTCTATTTTTTAATACACTGTTGTCCGGTAAAAGTTTGAAAGAAGCCGAAGCATAAGCCCGGCTTCTT
>JBAXND010000078.1 GCA_037133915.1 Bacteroidota bacterium | reverse complement strand
TCAATTTGTTGCGGTTTGCAAAATAATATTCTGTATTTTTATCGGACAATAGTGTCTTTAAACTATAAATTATTGCGATTCATGTAAAGATGGTGATTTTTTGTCTGCGTAAGCCCTTCCTTAAAAAATAAACATCAAATCGTTGAATTCTACAGCCGGTTCAGCGAAAAAAGCAGGAAAAGACGGGGCAATTCAACTACAGATGTTGTACGCCTAAACTGAGTAAGACAATGGTGGTGCCCTTAAGCCTCGGGAGTAATGGTAGCAGGACATGGCGAAATGTTGTTCACCACGCAAAAAAACAGCAGACAACAGGTAAATTGCCTCAAATCCGATGGAAAAAGCCGGGGATGCTGCTGAACTGACAAACTGTGATAATGAAGCAATAAGAATCAGTCCGTTTGTGCTATGCCTGTTCTTTTCAGGATTCTTGGCAGTTGTGGAAATGAATGGGTGAGAATGAACAATGGTTACGCCATTATTAACATGGGTATGAATAAACAGTGTAATACTTCCGTAATACGCTAAAAAGAGTACTAACAGAAAATACCTGACCATATTAACGTGCAGTAACTTCAATTTATAACCCATTATTGCAAAACAAAGATAAGAGATTTATCTATTCCTAATCTCATTATATAATTATTATAATAAAATATATTATTTTCTGCCTGAAACCATTTCCAACGGCAATGAATTATCGGTTGCAGATTATATCAGAAGGTATCAAATTCAGTATTTTATGGTGAACAGAAAGATTTCCGCAACTCACACAAGTCCTCAAGACATCGATTGAATTAATGTGAATATTTCTTGTGCAGCGTATTCAGAGCAATAAAATATTTTATGCTCTCTGAAATTCCATCCTTTCACCACATCATCAAGAAGACCTTCTCTGACCACCCAGATCATTTTTGTGTCAGGGTTTTTCATAAGTTCATTGATGCCGGAAGCCCAGCCCTGCCCTGCCATTTCCCATGGACCTACCTCGTCAATAATTACCCAGTCAGGATTTTGCAAAGCAGCTTTCTGTAATAGGCGCTTACCTGCTTCCATACCCTCAGGTCTGAAGTAAAACCGTCCGACAAAGGGCATGGTATCATCGCCGTAAATTCTGGCTAACTGAAGCGTTGTTGCCTCTGCAATGTTATAAATATCATAACCGACCCTTTCGCCATTTTCACGAACCGATGGCGCCACAAATCCACCAATATTCATTCTCCTTGCTTTCAGCATTTCTGCAAGTGCAAAAACGGTACGCGATTTCCCGCTTCCAAAAGCGCCCGTTACTATGATTACAAATGGCTTGTCTGAAAACTGCAGCGAAATTTTATCGAGCCATGTATCGGCCTGCCCTACCAGTTGTTTCATCGTCCCGACCGGTCTTCTGAGAATATATTTTGGTCCCGGCAGATTGGCGATAACCAGCGGCAGTGTATCGAATGCCACCTCAAGCGAACCGGCAAGTTGCCTGAATTTTGAACCCGAGAAATATTTTTTTATTGCCGGATTTACAAGTTCCCTTCCAATGGCAGCAAACCCGATAATCATCAGTGCAGCCCTGAAATTCATCTGCAGACCGGCGGCCAGACCATCCAAACAAAAGAAATTTCCACCTTGAAGGCCTGAATACAGCCATCCCATCAGCAGTGTAATCACAATAAAACTAATCCAGAATTTTGGTTTTCTCAACGGACGCAAAGCATTCCGGTAACGGACCGCCCAAACAATAATGAGCACCGAACCTGCCGGAACCCATATCCCGGGTTTGCAAAAACTAATCAGGCAGAGCTCTCCTGTCATTGCCGCAATGCTAAAAAGCAGCCATAAAACAGAAAATCCGAAGGGTTTCAAATCCCTGGTCTGCTGCCGCTGCATCACGTTTTTTGCAGGCATGTTTATCATCCCTGCCGGTTTGTTCTTCAGTTTAATGCCGATATAAATTCCGGCAATACCGGAGACAAGTCCGAGCGCCATATATAAAACTGCAAGTACAAGCACGGGCATCCATCCGTTGTCGAACTGTATATTCAGTTGTTTTGAGGCAAGCATTGCTACTTTTTTATACAGACCGACAATATCTAATCCATAGAAAATAATAAAGTTTGCAATGAAATGAATGAGGTTCCAAAGCATGGCGAGCATACTGCCTATCAGGTAACCGACAATGTTGCGACCGGCAATGCGAACAGAAAGTTCAAGCAGAAATGCCTCACAGCATATCGCAATCATTGGTCCGAAGATCATGGCACTGGGCGAAATGGATTTCATCAGGGCACAGATGAGCCCGGCGCGCCAGAAAAGCCCCTTCTGATTCCAGAGATAACCCACTGATACGAGTAAAATAATAGCAATACCGGTCATTATATTACCGGTAAATGGAATACGCAGATTATGCAGAAAGCTGCCGAGTACAATCTCTGATGCCGCCCACAAACATCCTAAAACCGATGCCCTGAGCCAGGTTCCGTTCAATTTACCTTTTTCATCCATTCAGCAGGCATATTTTTTTTGCGCAGCGCTGGAATAGATGATACCCGGCAGCACCTTCACCAACCATGGTAAAAGCGAGTTCGGCATCCTGAATCCGCGTGGCACCGATAATGTTCACACCCTTGCTGAAAAGTATGTCGGGAATAAGGCTTGACGTTGGCCCCACCACAACAACCATGGCTCCCGAAGGAATATTCGCAAGAAGTTCATCAAGTGTATTATTGGCAAGTGTGGAACCCGTAATAATAATGATGTCAGCATGTTTCATAGTGGCTGTTGAATCTGCCGCGGGAACATAAAACCGGCGGTAATCGGGCGCAAGCGCCTTTTCATTGAGTTCAAGTACTGAAAGCTGATGTTCGCTGTCGGCAAATCGCTTGACATAGGAATGAAAAGCTCCGACAATCACAATTTTTTTTGGAGTACTTAAATCAAGAAGTTCAACTGGGTCTTTATCTTCAACGATTCTATATGCAGAGTGTTCAATAATCTCCGATGAAATGGCATTCATCACGGCAAGTTTGATTACATCAAGCAATTCATTTCCTTCGGTCTGCTTGAACAGGTCGGTAACCTTTTGCCCGTGGACCTGACCCGGCGAGAACGGTCCGAAATATTTATTGCGCGAACGGTGGCAACCTTCACTTTTATCAACATTGGTGATGGAAATCCCGCTATAGCCCGTGGAAAGTTTCACAACGGTCATAAAAATACCGGCATTCATTTTTTCTATGGTAACATCCTTGAAGCGTTCGCTGTAACCGGCTTTCAGCAATGCCAGCGTTTCCTGAATAATTTTAGACATATCTTCTCTGTTTGGTCATTGTAATAATTCTATCGTAAAAGGAACGTACAAATTTGCGACAATTTAATCAGCAGTCGAAAAAATAAACTTTATCCCGCCGGTAATAAAACGTCCGGGGCATTGCTGCAATTCGCTGTCAAAATAAATTTTATTAAAAATATTTTCAACATTCAGGTTGAGAGACAGCATTTTAAATAATCGTTTTTCAAGACTGATGCTGAATATGCCATAATCGGGATAACGATTCGTCTGAAAATAATCCAGCGGAACCCGGTTGAGGTCATTGATCCAAACCCTGCCAATATATTTGTATAGCAAAGAAGCATTTACAACCTTGTTTCTCCATGTAAAGCCCGCACTCACCTTGTGATTCGGGATATCGGTCAGGAATTTCCCGGTAAGGCTGGAATCCACCAGCGGATTGTTCACCCTGTGTTCAATGATTTGTGCATGAGTGAATGAATAATTGGCGAAAACGCTTATGTTCTCTTTCAGGGTATACATGAATTCCAGTTCCGTACCATAAATTTCCACCTTACCGATATTCTCTTTTTGTACTACCGGCGCCAGCTTATATCCCATGTTGACCGTATCGCCGTTGCTCACGTAGTACATAAAATCCAGACCGGTATTGTAAAACACTGAAATACCTGCAGTCAGACCTTTCATCAGTCCGGCGTCAGCGCCACATTCATATGTAATCAGTTTCTCGGGGCCGAGATCAGGATTGGCCACTTTGAATCCACCCTTTTTCTTACCTGTGCGGCACATATCGTCCAGTATGGGAGCTCTGAAACCTTTTGCAACACTTGCATAGACGCGTGCTGTTTCCGATAGCTGATAGCCCGCTGAAAATCTTGGGCAAAGTTCGTCCCAGAATTTATCAGCCATATTTAAATTCTCAAATTCCTTATAAAAAATAATAGAGTAAGACGGTTTATCTATAGTGAACAGTCCGTTATGAAATTTCGCAACGTCATAGCGCAGACCGGCATTTACAGTAAGTTTCTCATGCATGAATCTCATTTCATCCTGCACATAAAATGAATACTCGTCCATGGCAGCTTTGTTCGTTATAACGTCTGTTGAAGTATAATAGGTGTCCGTTCCGTCAACACTGCCAAAGCGGCAGGACGCACCTGCAGTTATCTCATGGCTGCTGAACTTCATGCAGGACAATGAAAAATCACCACCCATATCGCTTCGTTTTGAATCAGCCTGATACAGCATATAATCGCCGTCTTTCAGGTATTCATACATTCGAAAATATTTTTCCTTCAGTCCGTACACGATAGAATTCCATTTAAAATACCGTGCATGTCCTGAATATTTTATCAGACCCTTGTAGGTCAGATGTTGTTGCCAGGCGCCATAATTATCATAAATTTTAACTCCATTGCCGCGCATATCGTCGAAAAAGCCAAACTGCAGTTCTATATTCTGATTTTTTCCGATATCACATCCTGCCTTCAGACCTGTATTGATTTCTTTCAAGAAAACCGGTGCAAGTATGGAGTCGGCAGCCGTAAGAAACTGAATGGGTTCCGAAATGTATCCGTCGCTTTTGCGTGCACTCGCATTAATGCCCCAGTAATATTTTTTTTTGATGGTATCAGGTTTTATGATTCCTTGAAGATTCAGACTGGAACTCATGGTATTGTATGTTCCATAGCTGACCGCCACACTGCCATCGAGTTTTTTCGCAGGCTTTTTTGTGAAAAGTTCAATAACACCGCCCATGGCACCGCTTCCGTATTTGGCCGGTCCCGGTCCTTTTATCACAACAACCTTTTCAATACTGTTTTTATTAATCATATTCCAGTTCACGGAACCCTCGTCAGATTTATTCAGGGGAACACCATCCATTACCACCAGCGTGCGGGATTGGTCACTGGCGGGAAGTCCTCTCAGGGTTACGACGGCTTTGCTTGAGAAAATTCCGCCCGGGTTACTCAGATTCACACCCGGCGTATAATCCAGCAATTCATGAATATTCTGAACAGGTGCCGACTCAATGGTCGTGCATTTAATTATGTTTACACGGTTTGATAATTCTGTAAGATCCCGGTTCTTTTCACCAACAATTTGAACTTCACCCGATGAAATTACGGTATCTTTCAGGTAAATGTTGAGATGCATCCGCTCATTTTTTTTCAGTTCAATTTTCTTACGATATGTCCTGTATCCGACAAAACTAACATTCAGGGTATAGGCTCCCGGAGGAATGTCATTAAGCAAATAATTTCCTTTACCGTCGGAAAGCGTTCCCAGATTTTTCTCAGACAGAACAATATTTGCGTTTACAAGTGCACGTTTTCCGGAAGCATCGGTGATGTTGCCCGAAATTTCCGCACTTTGAGAAGTTTGACTGAAGCAAGGCACAGCATGCAGCAATAGGGTCATCATAACAGCAGCTGCCGGGCAACAACGTAAAGATGCTGACTTTGAGTTAATATTGAGATGAAAGAACCGGAATAAGCCCAAAACCAATGGTGTTATTTGAAAATTTGAGATTACTGTTGAATTTTTACGGCAATTTCCATGGCCCCGTTATCAACTTCATCGGCATTGATTACCTTGATTAAGCCTTTTTTTCCACCGGCTGTAAGAAATGGAATAACACGACCGGCGGTAGCCCATCTGAATTTCTTTTTGCCCCATACATCGTGGTATGAAACAATTAGCAGGCTGTCGTTATGAGCCTGCTCAAAGGCAGAAGCCGTAACAGGTGTATTATCGACACTGATGTCCCACAATGTGTAATTTCTAGGTTGCCAGTTGGCAATAAACGGATAATACGTCTGGGCTTCCAGACTTGCATTGTCCATTTCGCTGGGAGAGGAAAGCACCGGTGATGGCAAACCGTCGCTGACGATATAATAGGTAAGAATATCAATCTGATTGCACAAAAGGCTGGCGCTGTCGTTGAAATAAACCCTGCCTCCGGCAGGAGATGCAAAATGCCCGTATATTAAATTGTTCTGATAGCCTAATTTCAGCGATGGATAATAATAGATTCCGCCGAAAGTTGAATTGGGGTCTTTATTCACCACCAGTGAGATTTCAGCGCTCATACGGTTCCTGTCCATCACGGCAAATGTCCACGTAACCTTAGATTCCACATTCTGGTATAAAATTTTATTCACGTCAAGGTCAGAAGCGTACAGGCCGCTGTCAAGTACCGTAATTACAGTGCCGTCATCCAGCGTTTTCTTAATCGTAAAATTGGTAAGAACCTCACTTACGCCGGTAGCCTGTATTCCAAAATACAATCTGTGACCCACCATTACTACATCACCGTTCTGTGTGTAACTGCTGCCCATCTTAAAACTTATGACGGGTGGAAGTTTTTCCTTTTCTTTTTTACATCCTGCCGTGAAGACTATCAGTAATACTGATGTCAAAATAATAATGTACTGTTTGCTTCTCATTTTGTCCTGCTTTAAAATTGAGAACAGTCCCGCATGCAAGCGGAACTGTTCAAAAAATCAATTTCTCTGATTTTATCAGAAAGGATTTTATTCAACAATCAATTTGAAATTCGTTGTTTCATTATCGGAATTCGTGATTTTAACAACATAGAAACCCGGAACAAAACCTTGAAGTTCAATTTTTTCGTTTGTCACGTTATTTTTTGCAAAGACACAGCTGCCGGTCATGTTGAAAACGGCAAGCTGACAGCCGGCATCAGCATTCTCAACGTAAAAACTGCCTTTGCAGGGATTCGGATAAATGCTCACAGCCTGCCGGGTGTCTAACATATCAACTCCTGAAATAACCTGACCGGTTACAACGATATTGTCGAGCATGGAAACACCGGTGGCTGCCAAAGTACCACCATTAATATCAAAATTCGAAGTCTGCAACCATCTGACTGAAACCTGACCGCCTTGATTATCGAGGGCAGCAGGCAGTGAAACATTGGTCAACACACCGGTTGTCCAGTCGGCTGCAACCTGAAAAGTACCGCCTGTAATGTCAACCCAGGGATTTCCGGAACCCGGAAGTTTATACTGTGCTTTAAAGTCTCTTGGACCGGGGAAACCGGCATTGGAAGACATTTTTGATGAAAGCTGCAGATTCTGATAACCTGTCGTTTTGAATTTCACCATCCAGTAAACAGAGTCAGCACCGTCGTTCCAGCCAACGGATGATGCACATTTATCTGTTCCGCCGTCGGCACCTGTAAGAATATAATAAGATGTAATTCCATGATAGCTGGGTGCTGCCCATGTACCATACTGACAGCTTAAGTACCTTGAAGCGTTCAGTGAGATACTCACGTCAACAATTGAATCGGCTGATGTTGACGGAAACGTCCAGCCAACAACGGTGTCCTGTGCAAATAATGATGATCCAAACATTAAAAATGCGAAGCACATTGCGAGGTTTAAAAGTTTTTTCATACGATAATCAATTTAAATTAATTGAACATTACTATTTATTGGTTATATCTTCAAGGGAATAACGCTAAGCTTGATGTGTATTATTTTTTTTCAACAAAACGTCACAAATTTTTAAATAATTCAGTAAGTACCGCTTCCCGAGTCGTTATACCTGTATAAGTATAACGACGGCAAAAGTATATCAAATGAGTTTAAATTTCCAAATTAAATTTTAAAAGATTTTGATTTTTCTTTCAGGAAAATATTGAAATCCTTCTGTAGTTGCCGAAACTGCTTGATAACGTTGCGCCCTGTTTTGGTGACTTCAGCAATACCGCCATCTTTACCACCTCTTTTCAGAATCACAAGAGGTTTGCCGGCATTGGTATTCATTTCATTAATATTGAACCATGCCTGACGGTACGACATTTTCATTTCGGCGGCGGCTTTACGCAAGGAGCCCAGCTCTCCTATTTTTTCAAGAAGCTCAATCCGGCCAATACCCAAAAGCGGAAGTTCGCCTGAGTTCACCCAAAGTCGGCCTTCAACTTTAATCATAACATCGTTTTTATTTCTGCAATACTATGAAATTAATCTGAGTTAGACAAAAACAAGGGTTGATAAAAAAGCCACTCACCATTCACTCAATTTTTCTCAAACCGGCATTTCACTCCACTGCGTAATCAGCTATAACGCCTGCCCGATATTCTGGCATACAAATAAAAAAGCTGTCAAAGTCAAGCAAAATGATTCTTCGTGATTTCAATAACTCATAACCGGTAATCAATCTTAAGCATTCAAAACATATTAATGGTTTTTATTATATTGCACTTCCATTTAAAACACCTTCCATGGCTATAATTCACTTTCACAACGGCAATTTTGCCGATTCTGATAAAAATACTCTTGACTCATTTATCAAGCTATACGTCGATGGTTTTACGGATCCAGATGAGCGCACCAATCCTGATGAATGGATCAATCAATTGAGCCAACCTCCAGAAAACAAAAAATTCGAAACTCATATTTTCGTCAGTCGGGAAGAAAATGACGAAAAAAAAGTAACTGGGGGCATTGTACTTGAATACTTTCCAAAAAGCAAAAGCATATTATTGGCCTACATAATTGTTGATTCAAACGTTCGAAAGTCCGGACTTGGAAAGAAACTGTTTAACCAGATAACAGAACTGATAGCTTTCCTAAAAAGCAAGGAAAAAGAAACTGTTGCAGTATATGCTGAGATAGCCATTCCATGGAAAGTGGATGGCACAAAGTCGCCTATTCCACCCGAATTAAGAGTGGAAATATTCCGTGGGATGGGTGCTGAATGGATTGACATTCCATATGTGCAGCCTCCACTCGATGAAACTAAAGAATACGTAGACCATTCCTTCCTAATAGTATTCCGCGACCTCACACCTGATTCTAAACTTCAAGTTAGTTATGTGCAGAATTTCTTAGAAGAACTTTACCGTACCCTTGGCATTGAGAAGTCTTCACAAGACAAATTTTTTAATAAGATGAAGGAAGCATTGTCTGCCATAACTATCCTCGTCAAACAACTCCCTGAATTTGAAAATCCAAAACTTCATTTTAAAGATATTGTCGTTTGTCTGCATGCTGTTTCCGGTATGAATAACGCCGTGATTGAAGATCAAGCCTATAATAATAACTTTCAGTCTTTCGAATTTGATATTCTCAACCATCAGAATGTAGAAAATCCGCCGTTCTGCAGCAAACGCTTTTTTGAAGAAGCCAGAGATGTGACTATACACTTCCCGCAGCAACTTTCATATACTTCGGAAGGCGCAAATTTTACTTTGTACACCAAAACAACGGAACTCAAAGCAAGGTTTTTATTGCATTATACGGATTTTGATGTAAGCAAGGGCAGAATATGGCATTTATGTTTCATACCTTGCGAGGGCGAAACTTTTGATGAATATTCGATAATAAAACTATTAAAACTGAACGGTTGCGGTCGACAGGAAAATTTTAATGCAACTGATAATATTCGCTTTTCTGTTGGGGAGAATAAGTTGTTTTCAATTCATAACTTATTTAAAATTTTAGCAGATAAACATTTTGATAAAAAAAGCGAGATAAAGACGGCCACAGTCGAACTCAATATTCCCGGGCTTAAAAACATTAAGAGCGATGAGTTTTTTAAAACATTGAACGCTGCCATTGCAAAAGACACCCATTATTCAGCATTACTGCAGAAGCCTTATGAGACAGAAGATTATAATGAAATCAGATATCTACTAAATGCCATGTGCGGCATTTCAAGTGGAATATTTGATTTCAAACGGTTCTCATTTACTGAAATGATGGATGTATTGCGGCCAATTCATACAGAGCCCGAAGGCACAATTATTATTATACATAAAAACAATCTGTGTAGTTTCGGTCATACGGATAAACTATTATCAAATTTCAGAGAGCAGTTTGCGGTGAATCCGTATCTGCTCATCTGTCATGCTACACTAATCTATAACGAAGAAATGCTGCGGCTCGCCAGTATCTCAATAAAAGAGGGCATTAAAAGAGACATTAAAAAAATCAGCAAGTCAATTATAGAACAACTTGAAGAAAAAAGGCTGTCTGCTGAAAGAAGCTTAAATTTATTTTACCTAAAAGACGTATTTCATTATCCGTATGAGAAAACTATCTTTACAAAAGGCCTGGAAGAGCGAGGCCTCAGCAGTTTATTAAATCATTTGAATGTTCGTCTTAAAGAGCTCACTTACAGGATTGAATCCATGAACACCAGAATCAGAAAACGGAATGACCTGATTATTGGTATGCTGCTGGGGCTTTTATCAGGATTACAGCTTCAAACTATTATCGACGCATTTACACGTGACTATTTTTCCAATTTCCCGCATAACGGAGTACCCTGGATGGTTTTTGTTGGCGTATTGATGCTATTTCTGATTATCATTTACTCGAGCATGCGAAAAGGAAACAAATGAAAACAAAAACCGCCGGAACATCAGTGTTTACGGCGGTTTTCATCAAAAGTCAATTTTTATCAGCGGAGAGAATGGGTTCAGAACCCTCGTCCGTATATCATTGATATTCTTTTACTTCAGCGGTAGTCACAAAACATACTCACGATTCACCCCACGATAATTCATACCAGTTTTTCGCTGTTTTGCGCTGTCAAGGAACTTGTGTTTGTGCAAAGATATGAGATTTTGAAATAGAAAAATGTTTCGCTTGCTTTTTAAGACCTCTATTTCCTTTGATTTTGATGACCACTCCCCTGGTTCGAGTTTTCTCGATTTTGAGTTAAAAATCGTTGCAAATCAATTGCCTCTTCATAATTTTCAAGTACAATTTTCTGAGGGTCATGCAATCCATGATAATGAATATATAAATCAAGGTCACGTTCAAGCTCCAATTTTTTTATGTCACGCTTTATAATATGCTCAGTTCTATTTGCAAGTCCATCCTTACCAAATGTCAGGCAAACGATATATTTACTTGAAATGATGTAAATTTTTACAAGCTGTTCAACCCTGTCCTTAATCATATAAGATTTATAGACAACAGTAGTTGGATTAATAAGCAAAATGTCTTTGTCCGTGATTTGCTCATATTTCAGCTTATCAGTAATATGGTCGAATATTTTCTTTGTTTCCCCTCCCTGCCTTTGATGGTACTCTTTTAAGCCTTCATAAAATTCCGACGAATCAAATGCCTCAAATTTTTTATAAACTATATCTGCCGTATCGTTATTGTGCTGCTCAATTAAACCATTGTAAATATTCAAACCCTCGTTATAAAAAGCAGGGTGATACCTTTCTACATATTCCAAATAGCCTTCTTCATACCACTTATTATGAAATCCTTGCGCTCCCATCAAACACCCGATAATATAAGGTAGAGCGGAACCAAAGGTATTTGGTCGATAATAAATCACCCGCTCATCTTTCTCAGCTCCTAACTTATTATATTTCTCAACCCAATGATTGAAAACTGTTTCAATCTTCTTCAGTTCATAAGGAAGAAAGTGTTCAGGTATAAATTCCACATTGAAATGCTTACACATTTTCAAATAAATCTTCTCTAAAAGTTGTTCGTTCATGTCTGTATGGTTTTTTAAGACTATATCAAATTGCGTGCGAATTATTTTCTAGCAAAAAAACAATAATTATGACTTTTATATAAAAAATCATTTCATGATTAAAACTCTTGATTTAGGTGCATTGTTGAACCAAGGTTAAAACTGATATAATGAATCTCAATTTCAGGTTGGGTGCAGATATCCATTGTCTCAATTAATTTTCTATCAATTAATGGATGTAAGGAAGGTGCTAAAATATACGCTTCTATCTTGCTAACCTGGCTAATCAATTCAAGGTTATTTGTGCAAGGTTTTTCATAGCCAAAATTGCCATTTTTGACCAGCCTCATGACATTTGCATAAAAATATATCTCGGAAATAATACCTACTTTATCGTTTTGTTCTGCTTTCAATTCAAAGATCAAAAGAGCATTATCCTCACTGATACCCCATATATCAATTGCACTTTTTCCACGAGAAAAAATAGCTGTTTTAATTGAAACCTGTTCTTTGAAAACACCAACTGGTAATTGCCTATCAAGAAATTTTGCTTTTGTCAAATTGCTAAGAAGGGTGCTTAAATCGCCTTTGACGAATCTGTTTTCAAGTATGCCTTCTTTTGTCTGCGGTTGGATACGCCGCCTAAATTGACCAGTCTACGCCGTTTTAATTTGACCACCTTCA
>JBAXND010000077.1 GCA_037133915.1 Bacteroidota bacterium | reverse complement strand
CCGGGCTTATGCTTCGGCTTCTTTCAAACTTTTACCGGACAACAGTGATTATTTTAAGCAGTTTGACTTATCAGATGGTGATAATCAAAAAAAAGTTAAATTGTCTTTACGGCATTTTACAACAACAGAAACAACCTATAATGTAATTGACGAGGGTCTGTTGATTACTACTGGTGATTACAACTACCAACTTTGTTTTAAAAATGGGATTATCGAACTTTTTAGAAACAAATTTGAAACAGCAAATTTACTTAACCCTGTACTGCATCATATTAAACTTGATGATGTCTTTTTAATAATCAATAGTTTTCTAAAAGGAGCGGTAGAACTACACAGCAAACATTTCAAAACACCAGAGCCTTTTCTCATTTATATTACATTAATAAATGTTCAAGGTTGCCTCTTATATTCGTTTACTGACCGTTTATTGACATTTGACCCTTTACCAAAACCAATCATACCTTTTCAACCAATTGAGGATAATAAATACTCAGACCCCTTAGGTAGAAAAATAAGAGAAACAATAATATCAGACATAAAACAAAATTTTGTTTGGGATACAATATGAGCAATAAAAATTTAGCAATCGGAATAATTACTGCTGTGGCTGTTGTTTCAATTCTGACAGCAGTATACTTCTATATGGAAGATAAAAATAAAAAGAAACGAATTGTAAAATTAGAGGAGGGCAGATTAAAGTTAATTTTGGATTCCTTGAAACAAAACCCAAATCTATCAGACGAGGTTAAAAGTCAACTTAAAGAATTGATTTATGAGTTTGAAAAAATTGATATTGATGTAGCTGAAGAATTGACAGAGGCGTTACAACTTTTTCAAATCGGACAAGTTGAAAATGCAATAGAAGATTTAGTTAAAATCATAGGACATATGCTGGAACAGTATTATGCCAAACAACCTGAGTTTAAAGATTGGTTAAAAAAAGAAAAGAAAAATAAAAGTAATATTGACATTCACGACTTGCTTACTTTTTGTCATAAGGTTGATAAGAAAATTAATGAAATAGAGTATCAATTTTTTATTGCAATTAAGACAATTAGAAATAAAGAGGCTCATAAAGTAAATTTAAAATTAGATAATTACCTCAATGCATCTGCTATTATTACTTCGATAGGAGCAATAATAAAGATTGCTAATATTGCTTATCCTGCAGTGGACGAACAACAAAAGCAAATAAAAAACCACGCATAACTTTCGCATTGCCGCGATGTTGTTTTTTTTGGGTTGACGTGGGGCAGAACGGGCAGCGCTTTCTATAACCTGTTGTGCAGACAGAAAGGGCAGTGCTCTTAAATCCCTCCCATAAACACGGCGGCAATATGCTGCCCGTTAGTGGTAATGCAAGAGATAATACTGAATTCAATAATAATAAAAAGTAAAATTTATGGACACTCAATACAAAGACAGAATTCAAACTATTCTACTCTCACAAATTGAGACAAATCCACTTAATCCTAGAAAAAGATTTGTTGACGAGGAGTCAGATACACTTATTGAATCAATCTTATCCAAAGGATTATTGAATCCTATCATTGTTTATAAAAGGAAAAAGGACAATAAATATATAATACTCGACGGAGAAAGAAGATTCAGAGCATTTCAAAAAGTGAACTTTAAAGAAATTGCATGTCATGTATTGGAAAATGAACCATCAGAGCTGGAGAATTTATCTCTTATGTTTCATATACATAATGTAAGAGAAGAATGGACGGACTTTGCTATTGCTCAAACATTAATAAAAGTAATAGACAAAATGGGCAAAAGTATTCAGTCCCTTGAAAGACCCGATAAATTGGAACTAGCAAAACTTACCTCTCTTTCGGAGTACAAAATCAATAAGTATCTATTATTTTATGACTACCCACAAGGAATTATTGACAAGTTTCTTGAATCGGAGAATATGGACGAGCCCATTAAAGGTATGGACCCCGACATTTTATCTGAAATGCATTCCCCAATTAAATTAATAGAAAAAGAATTACCAGAATTCCTAAAAAAGTATAGTAAAGAACGAATTATAGATGCTTGTGTAAAAAAGAAAGCAAACGATATAATTAAAACTAATCGTGACTTTCGATTATTAACAAAGTCATTGAACGCAATGAAAAAAGGCAATGTTAGAAAGGAAGTAATTTTTGAAAAACTTGAAGCATTTGTGAAAGAATTGGAAGTAACACCCCTTTCTATATTTGAAGAAACTTCAGAAACTATATATCAAGTTGACTCAATATTAAAAAAGACAGAAATCTTAATAAAAGAGGTCCAAAACTTAAATCTTAATCAAGTCACAAAAGAAGAACGCAAGCAAATCAAAGAATATATTGATAAACTTTCATTAATCCTCATATCAAAACTGAATTAATGAATAGCAAGGATAAAATTCTCAGTCAATTATTCAAAGCTGGATATACTGAGGCCAAGAAAGTGAAATTGCCAACATCCCTTTTATGGCAGCCTGACCTTATTTTCACCAAGAATTCGGAAACATATTATGTACTTTTACGATCTACAAACACCATACTTCCGTCATTTTTGAGCCGGATTTCTAATTCAAGCTCAAAATGTAATTCTCTAATTATTTTTGAAAAAAAATGTAGTAAGACAGAGGAGAATCAAATTATTTCTTTTGGCATAAGTGTTGGTTATTTCATTCAGGGAAAATTAACTTTAAAGTTAAGAAGCCAAGTTAAAGCCGTTGCAAAGGAAGCCAAGAAGAAATTACAGGTGATTGATATTTTTGTCAGCTCCAAGCAAGGCATTAAAGAAAGAGAATTTGTCGCAGGCAGAATAGAAGCTTTAAGAAAGATAAATAGGTATCCATTTAACCCGCCTAACCTGATCGAATATGACAGTTTTGCAATAAATAAATTATATAAACATATAGATACCGTTTTAGATTCATGCGATTGGATAATTATTATTCTTGAAGATAATTTTTCTAATCCAAAAATTGTTCGACATGAGATTCACAGGGCCGTAAAAAAACTAAAACATGAAAACATCTTTATGTTTGTTAAATCAACCAAATTATGTCAACAGGGTTGGAAAAGGGAACTTGACTTTATCAAAGCATTAATTCCTCCGTCAATTAAGTATTTGCCATTCTCAGACATTAGCGATTTAGAAGTAACCATGACTAAAGCAATACATCTCAGAATGAGTAAGATTTTTAAAAAACAAAAAATACAGACTGTAAATTAAATTCACTACCGCTGAAGCCATTTTAAGGCAGCCAAAGTGGATGGGCGAAAAAAAAGGTATTGTTTATTGGAAATAATATTTGTCCAGCGACACTGTGGTCCAACCTGAACTTGAGCCGAGGACTACCTGGGTAATATTAATTTGAATCAAAGGATAGTCTTAGAAATCGAAAAATGTTTAAACCATGTTTAAACCAGTTTTTCAAAAACCTCCGCTTTTCCAGTGATTCCGGCGCGATTCGAACGCGCGACCCACAGCTTAGAAGGCTGTTGCTCTATCCAACTGAGCTACGGAACCCTATGTTTTTCCGGATATCAAAAAATGATTAAGCAGATGTAAATTGCTCCGGAAACGGACGCAAAGATATAGAAAAATTGTTTGTCCTGCAAGAAGGTGCTGTTCAAAATACCTGTGGGTATCAGCTTCTCGGCAGTGAAATGTAAAAGGTAGCTCCTTTATCCTCTTCTGCTTCGGCCCATACGCTTCCGCCATGCCGCGTTATGATGTTACGCACGTTCGCCAGTCCTATGCCCGTTCCTTCAAAGCCTTTTGATGAATGCATACGTTGAAATACACCGAATAGCTTCTGCGAATATTGCATGTCGAAACCTACTCCGTTATCGCTGATGGAAAAAATATATTCATGCTCCGATTCCCGGCAATCTATTTTTATTATCGCCCTTTCTCTGTTCTTCGAGTATTTGATGGCATTGCCGATAAGGTTAATCCAAACAAGTAACAACAAACTGTAATCGCCCTTTATTACAGGCAGGTCTGATATCTGCCAATCGATTCTGGCTTCATCCTGCGGCACTACAACCTGAAGCCTGGCGCCCTCAACCACTTTATTCATATCCAGCTCGGTCGTCAGGATTTCCTTGCGGCTCGTTCTCGAAAATTCAAGAAGGTCATCAATCAATACGGCCATCAACTTGGCATTTTTTATAATCGTCTCCAAAAAATGCTGAGCCTCTTCGGGCAGATTTTCTTTATAATCGCTGGCAAGCATATCGGCAAAACCGCTGATATGACGTAAAGGCGATTGAAGGTCATGTGAAATGGAATACGAAAACGACTCAAGGTCTTTGTTGGCCGCTTCAAGCTGAGCCGTTCGCTCTGTTACGCGCAGCTCCAGTTCTTCGTTCAGTTTACGCACTTCTTCTTCAACCCGGCGACGTTCTTCGTTCTCCGATTTAAGGTCTTCCAGAAGATTCAGTGCCGCATGTTTGCTTGACTGAAGCGCGCTTAAGGAGGATTTTAGTTCACGCTCTGTTTCTTCACGCATTTTAAGCTCATTCGACAACTTCAGCGTACGCTCCTGAACAAGCTGTTCGAGCTGTATGTTTTCTTCCCGAATCTTGTCTTCCGATTTTTTCATCCGAACCATCGACGATACCTGAGCCGTTAGCTCAGCGATTTCTACCGGCTTGGTGAGGAAGGACTCTGCGCCAATCTTCAGAACTTTGATTCGGCTCTGACGGTCTGTTTTAATGGCCGTAAGAACAATCACCGGGATGCGGTTCAGCACTTCATCGTTCTTTAAAATCCTGCATGTTTCAAAACCATCCATTACAGGCATGGCAAGGTCGAGCAGAATAACATCGGGGCGCTCTGTGCGTGCCATCAATATGCCTTCTTTCCCCGAGTTGGCTTTTATGGTGCGCGAATCGGGAAACGCATCCGAAAGCATCGCACTCAGTACGGTCAGGTTGTCGGGGTTATCATCAATCGCTAATATTTTTATCATGCCCTAAAATTGATTGAACTATTCAATATACTTTTTCAGTGTGTTCTCAAATTCATCAAGGTCAACAGGCTTCGAAATATAATCGTCGAAACCATAATTCAGGATGTGTTCACGGTCGCCTTTCATTACACGGGCAGTGAGCGCAATTATGGGTATTTGAGTCAGGCTGCTGTCTTTTTTAAGTTCGTCCAAAACAGCATAACCGTCCATGCCCGGCAGCGAAATATCCAGAAGTATCAGGTCGGGTGGATTGTTTTTCGCTTTTTTAATACCGTCAGCGCCATCTTCTGCTACCGTAACAAAATGGTTTTCGCCAATAATTGCTTTCACCGTCATTACATTATCGGCATTGTCTTCGATAACCAGAATGCTCGCTTTCCCTTTTTTTATGTCAATATGTTTGGTTCGTTTTTGCGACTTTTCAGGCGCAGCTTTTTCGCCAAAGATGCTTTGTACAATAACAAGTAACTCCGATTTGCTCACATCGCCTTTCTGAATGAGCTGATGTACGTTATTTTGAGATAGTTTTTTCAGCTCCTCGTTGCTTAGATATTTAGAGGTAAGAATTACTACCGGAATCTTGGCTGTTTTAACCGTACCGCGAATGTTCTCCAGTACCTCAAACCCGTCCATTTCGGGCATCATAAGGTCAAGAATAATGGCATCGGGTATTTTGAAATTCACAAACTCCAGTGCTTCAAGACCGTTTCGGGCAACCTGAATATGGAAGCCTTGCTGTTCCAGTATTTCTGTCAGTTGTACAATCGCAGCTTCGTTATCTTCCACTATCAGGAGTGTTTTTAACGGAGCATTCGCATCTCTTATAAGCAGCGGTTGCATCAGTGAAGGGCGCTCAATGCTGTTCATGAAATCGCCGGCTTCCTCAGCGCGTTTTTCTGAAGGTTCAAGCGGCAGTATTACGGTAAACAAAGAGCCTTTTCCCACGGCGCTTACTACATCTATTTGGCCATCGAGCAGCAGGCAATACTTTTTAGCAATGGCAAGTCCGAGTCCGGTGCCTTTGTGCTTGCGCGATGAGCTGCCGTCGACCTGAAGAAATTCATCAAATATCTGCGACAGATTTTCAGCCGGAATGCCGATGCCTGTGTCTTTAATGATAATATGAACGTGGTCTTTTACTACGGCGGCGATAATCTCAACAGAGCCTTTATCGGTGAATTTTACCGCGTTGTCAAGCAGGTTTTGCAAAATGTGATGGCACTTGGAAACATCGCTTTTCAGCAATGGAAGGTCATCCGGAATTTTATTCAGCAGCAGTATGCCTTTTTCGTCGGCGGCAGTTTGCAGCTGCTCAATGATTGAATTTGCAAGGTCTTTTATAGAGAAGCTGTTATAACGATATTCCACTTTTCCCGACTCAATCCTTGAAAGGTCAAGAATGTCGTTGATGAGGTGCAGCAGCAGTTTGCCGTTTCGTTCTATGATTTCAAGATAACTGTATTCTTCTTCCGGAATGCGTTTTTCAAGTCGCTTATTTAACACGCCCGATAACGCAATTACCGAATTCAGCGGCGTTCTCAGTTCATGACTCATGTTTGAGAGAAACTCACTTTTCAGGCGGCTCGCTTCGTTGATCTGTCGTTTCTGCATTTCCAGCTCTGCATTTTGCTCGTGCAGTTCTTCGGTTTGTAATTTGAGTTCTTTCGACTGGTTTTCAAGCAACGAATTCTGATTGTCGAGCGCTTGCGAATACTCCCGTATTTTGTCTAAAATGATTGCTTTGTTTATACCGATGCTGATATTTTTTTCGGAAATGGTGAGCAGGTCAAGCATCTTGGTAGTGTAATTGTAAACGCTTGCCAGAGAAATAATGGCAAGAACCTTTTCCTTCTGTGTTATCGGGATATTCAAAATTTCTTTGGGTCTGAAAGTGCCCGCTACCGTTACAAACTCAAATATAGTATCGTCGGGGATGTCTTTTATATGAACGCGCTTTTTTTCGAGAAGTACACGACCAAATTCTCCTTCAAAATTAGTGCCTGAAAAACTATGGACCTTTGCACCCGACATCCCTGCAGAAAACAATGGTTCGAACATGCCCGAGGCTTCGTCCAGAAAATAAATGACGCCAAGGTTGGAATTTGTTTTTACAAGTAACAGGGAAACTAAATTCTGAGCTGCCGACATCAGGTCTGTGTTGTCAAGAAACACGTATCCCACTTCGGCAGCATCCGATTGAATATTCAGCTCATGTTCTATACTTTCGGCCATGCGGTTGAATGATTGTGCAAATTGTCCCATCTCATTATTGGAAACAATTTTGGAACGTGCCGAAAAATCGCCTCGCTGCTGTTGTTCCGCAACCCCCGTAATTTCTTTGAGCGGGATGCTGATGCTGCGGATAATCAAAATAAAAAAGACAATAATGAGCAGTGTCAATATGCCTATAATTGTTAGAATCTGAGTCAGCTGACTGTTCTTTTTGACTTCGGCGGCAGCATAAAACGATTTTGCCTTGGCCATTGCAAAATCTTCGAGACGTTTGATGCGGCTCATCATATCTCTCTCGTACAGCTCAGCACTGTGGGTTGTTCTGTAGGCTGCCTCTTCAATTTTACCCTGTCGGCGAAGCAGCAGGGTGGAGTCGCGTACCATATCCCAGTTGTTAAATGCTTCGTAGGCACTGTCTACTGTTGTTTTATTACCCAGATACAATGAATAAACGAGGTCGAAATTCTTTTGAACGGCAATTTTGTTGGCTTCTATTTTAGCAACATACTTATTAAGCTCAAAATCATTCTCCGATAATATGGCGTCTTTAAGTGAGCGGTGCATAGAAATTACATCGCGCTGTATTTCGCGCACGGCAATGTTCACTTTGAACGGATGATTAAACAGATCGGAGGTGTCTTTCCATATCAGGTTCGATTGCCTGACGGAATTGAATCCTATAAACGTCACAATAGTCAAGAGAATTCCGAATCCCCATGACAACAATGCCCGTATTTTAATGTGCTGAAATAGTCCCTGTTTTTTCATGTAGCAATTTATAGTTTTACAAACAAGTTAGATACATTAGAGTACGCTATAAATCCCTGATGCTGCCTTAACAAAGCTCTTTCAGAGGCATCAACCATCAGAAATCCCTTGGGTCTGAGCGCCCGGAATAATTTATTGATAATGGCCTGCTGAATTTCGGGTTTATAATAAATAAGCAGGTTGCAGCAACAAATCATATCAAAGCCGCCAAAAATGCCCGATGGCGGTGATGACGTATTCGCATCAAGCATATCATAACGGGAAAACTCCACGCCGCATTTCAATTCACTTTTTACGGTATAGCTGTTTTCGGTGTAAGTGAAGTATTCATCGAGCTGCGACAATCGTACATTCTGAATGCAGCGTGCATCAAATTTTCCTGTGGCTGCAAGCGCCAGAGATTCATCCGAAATATCGGTACCGAAAACAATGGCCGGGCTGCTTCTGGGATGTTTCTGCCGGAATTTGTCTGCAAGCATCATCAGCGAATACGATTCCTGACCTGTTGCACATCCTGCCGACCATATCCTCACCATGGGCGCTTTATCGGCAAGGTGGTGATTAAATAATTCGGGCAGCACAAATTGTTCGATAATTGAAAAATCAATCATATTCCTGAAAAATACGCTGTAAGGTATATTCATTGAATTGAACAACCTGTTGATTTCGGAAGCGTCTGATTTGAGTAATTCGACATATTCAACAGCCGAAGACGCTCCCGTTTCAGCTATTCTGAATGCGATGCTGTTCATGAGAAATACGTGGCTGTATACGCGAAGATCTCTGCCGTATTCTTGCACAATATAATTGCAGATAAGCTCTACGTCATTGCTCTGTGTATCGGTTAAGCCTGAATTAATCATTACCTACAACTTTGTATTTTGGTTTACTGCCTGATTTAACAAGCAGCTGGTTAACCTCATTTTTGAGTTCCATCATTTTTAGTTCCCGCCCTATCATCAGGTTGTTGAAACGTTCAAGTTCCAATGTTTTTGTTTTTATTTCTTCATCTCTTTTTATACGATCGTTTATGTCACGTATGATACCCAAAGCCTGCCATTCGTTTTTGATTCTGATTGCCGAAAGAGACAACTCAATCGCAATCTCTTTTCCGTCTTTTCGCAGGGCATGCAGGTTAAGTGTCTTGCCAATTGCCGGACCTTTTCCGCTGCTTAAAAATTCGGGAAATGCCGCCTGGTGTGCTTCATGATAGCGCTGTGGCGCTAATAGCATATGCAACTTCTTTCCCATGGCTTCCTTATGTGCGTATCCGAGAATCCGCTCGGCGCTTTGATTCCAGAAACAAATTGCACCGGTGGAGTCCATCATTAATATTGCATCCTGTGCCGAGTCGGTAATGGCACGCAAGCGTGATTCGCTTTCAATAAGAGATGCTTCTGCCAGTTTTCGTGCACTGATATCGCGGGTGATGCTTAAAATATAAAGTTCTGTTTCTAATTCAATAATGGAAGCAGACATCAAACCATAAACAATTGCTCCGCTTTTTGTCACAAATGGTGCTTCGTAATTATTAATGTATCCTTTTATTCTGAGCTCTTCAACAACGTTTTCTCTGTCTTTTTGATTCTGATAAATATTCAGTTTCAGTGAGCTGATACCTACAACTTCTTCATCTGTATAATCCAATATTTTTTTGAATCCATCATTCACCGAAATGAACATCCCGTCGCGCAGGCGTGTAATAGTAACAGCATCGGGGCTGGTCATAAAAGCCTTCCTGAATTTTTCTTCGCTTTTCAGCAGTGCCTGTTCAGCCTGCTTGCGGGCAGTTATATCATGCGTGAAACACATAAAGCGCGTAGGCGAAATTTTTACTGCGTCTACCGACCAAAATCCCCTGGTTCCGTTTTTACGCAGGAAAGCCACTTCACAATTTGTTTTGCCTGTCATGGCCATCATCCTGAAATGTTCAGCTGCCTGCTCCTGATATTCGGGTGCTATGAGCGATGAAATCTGCATTTTCAATAATTCTGCTTCAGTGTATTCAGTAATGGCACAGGCTGCAGGGTTCACTTCCAGACAAAGCCGGTTCTCGTCGGTTATAAACACAGCGGTTGGCGCATGCGTAATGTATCGCTGCGACCAGTTTTCATTTTGATTGTCGTTTGTTGTATTCGATTCTTCTGTAGAGGGTAGTTTTTTTTCCATGTTGAAAAGCTTGATAACAGAAAAATTAGTTTGCAATGTTTATTTTAGAAAGTGCCGCTAACAGGTTAAGCCTGATATGGGTGTAAAATACCTCTACAATTCAAAAAGGGAGTTCTTGTTTTTTATTTTATCAACTGCAATCCGTTTAAGATGAAGTCAATTACATTCTAAAGTTTTTTTAATACCATTTCAAAGATAGGACATAAAACGACGATTTGCAAACAGTTTATAAAATACCCAACAAATTAGGTAGATATTAACGTATGTGGCATTGGCAATGTGTGTGCAAAGTTTAATCGTCCCTGAACCTAAATACTGGTCACAGTAAAATGATGACGAAAAATCGCGTCAGTAAACTGAAAATTGTATGTTATAATCTGGCTTCTCAGCGCTTACACTGAATTTTCAGAAGAAATATTTTTACTCAAAGAGTCCTTCTATTGAAAGGTAGCGTTCGCCGGTATCGTATGAAAATGTTAGAATCCGGCTGCCTTCAGGTATTTCAGGAAGCATTTTGGCAACGGCGGCCAGCGATGCACCTGATGAAATACCAATGAATAATCCTTCGCTGTTGGCTGCCCGGCGTGCATATTCAAAAGCTTCTTCTTTACTTACTTTTATCACACCGTCGAGCACATTTGTATGCAGATTGTCTGGGATAAATCCGGCGCCAATCCCCTGTATGGGATGAGGACCCGGGGCGCCGCCACTTATTACGGGCGATAACTCAGGCTCAACGGCAAAAACTTTCAGTTTCGGAAAATGTTCTTTCAGCACTTCGGCGCAGGCAGTAATATGACCGCCCGTACCCACGCCAGTAATCAGGTAATCAAAGCCATCGGGGAAATCGGCGAGCAGTTCCTGTGCGGTTGTTCTTTTGTGAATGGCAATATTTGCCGGGTTGTTGAATTGTTGCGGTATCCATGAATCGGATATGGAAGATGCCAGCTCGGCTGCTTTTTCTATCGCGCCTTTCATTCCTTTTTCACGTGGTGTGAGTTCAAATGTTGCTCCATACACTTTCATCACTTTGCGGCGTTCAACCGACATAGATTCGGGCATTACCAGAATGAGGCGGTATCCTTTAACGGCGCAAACCATTGCAAGACCAATGCCTGTGTTGCCCGAAGTCGGCTCTATGATAGTACTTCCGGGTTTCAGCAAACCCTGCTCTTCAGCATCTTCAATCATGGCCAGTGCAATGCGGTCTTTGATACTGGCTCCGGGATTGGCTTTTTCGAGTTTTACCCATACCTCGTGCGTGTCAGGGTAAAGTTTATTTATGCGCACATGAGGCGTATTTCCTATGGTTTCAAGAATGTTTTGTGCTTTCATTGTTCTTAAAATATTAATTTATTCAACTTTTACAAAGTCCGTTTCAGCGATTCTGCTGCACCCTCCGACAGGCCCAGGGTGCGGTTTCGGTCGCTGGTTTCGGTCGTTGAGCCTGTCGAAACGTCGAAGCGCCGAAATATTATAAAATTTCACTTTTCGGAGGTCTTACTTTTACATCGCTGGTGTGATAAACCATTGAGTTGGCCGGAACGCTTTGCGTAAGCCATACGTTACCGCCTATTACGGAGCCCTGCCCAATGGTGGTTTCACCACCGAGAATGGTTGTCCCGGAATAAATTGTTACATCATTTTCAATGCTCGGGTGGCGCTTTTTCCGGCTGTCTTTTTTGCGAACGCTGAGGGCGCCAATGGTCACCCCCTGATAAATTTTTACGTTATCACCAATTATGCTTGTTTCGCCGATAACAATGCCGGTGCCGTGATCAATAAAAAATGATTTGCCGATGGTAGCACCCGGATGAATATCGATACCGGTTTTTTGATGCGCGTATTCGCTGATAAGGCGGGGTAGTATGGGTATCTCCATCAAATAGATTTCGTGCGCCACACGATGAACTGCAACAGCATAAAATCCGGGATAGGCATAAATTATTTCTTCCATGGAGCCGGCTGCCGGATCATTTTTTAATATTGATTTTGCATCAAGCACCAACAGGTCGTATATCTCCGGCACCTTGTCAAACAGGCGTTCCACACTGTCGTTCAGTTTTTGTTTCAGACAGGCAAGAATTGGAATAAGCAGATGTTTAAACTCAAGTTTGAGTTCGGAGAACTGCACTTCATAATAGTCTTTGCTCAGATGACTTTTATTGCTGATCGGAAAAAGAAACCCGATAAGGTTGTCGATGAACTCATGCGCTTTCTGCTTAGGAGGTATAAGTGGTGTAAAGGTTTTATTGCGTTGATTAAGCCTGGTAAGAAATGTTTCAATATTTTCCATGGTAGTCTGTATTTACTTTTTATTATAGATTAAATAAAAAAAATAACCCTTCTGTATTGCAGAAGGGTCGGTGCTTATTTGATGATGATTATGATTACGAATCAGCACGGTCTCTGCGGGCAAAATACCGGCAACAACAACAACTGACTGTGCAATAACGTGACATGCTTTTTTGTATTGAGGATACAAAGTAACAAAATTTTCCGGTTTTTTCAAAATGCTTTATAGCAGTAACAATAGGGTGTATACATACTTAGCTATTGGAGCATGGCAGTCTGATTGGATGAAATAGTCTTGAAATACGGTATGATGTAAGTTTTGGCAACGATTTTACGTAAAATAAATCACTATTGTCCGATAAAAATACAGAATATTATTTTGCAAACCGCAACAA
>JBAXND010000076.1 GCA_037133915.1 Bacteroidota bacterium | reverse complement strand
AGCCGGGCTTATGCTTCGGCTTCTTTCAAACTTTTACCGGACAACAGTGATTTTTTTTAAAGATATAGATAGCTTAAACGAATTTTGAAATAATTTTTGTGCCGGAATTATGCATGAAGTCTCTCCGAAAAAATTAGCATATATCAGGATTAATAAGAACCGGTCAGTCTCATTAATCCTGACTGCTGCTGGCAAAGAAGAGTTTTAATTCTTTCGTGAACATCCGGAAATTGGCTGAGTGGTGAGTGAGTGGAAATAATCCCTTAATTTTGCTGTCGAATTTCACCCATTCCAACAAACCTGATTTTATGAAAGTAATCGCTATTAACGGAAGTCCCAGAAGTGACGGAAATACTTTTCATGCGCTGAACATGGCAGGCGCTGAATTGATATCCCAGGGCATTGAGTTTGAAATACTGCATATCGGACATGAGATGATACACGGCTGCCTCGCGTGTTATAACTGCGTGAAGAACAAAGATGAAAAATGCGCGATTAAAACCGACGATATGAATCTTTGGATACAACAGCTAAAGCAGGCTGATGGCATTATTCTCGGCTCTCCGGTTTATTATTCAGGCATTGCCGGCACCATGAAAAGCTTTCTGGACCGGCTGTTTTTTGTTGCTTCTGCAAACAGTACCTTCCGCGGAAAGGTGGGCGCATCGGTGGTGGCAGTGCGCAGGTCGGGTGGTTCATCAACCTTCGACAGCCTGAATCATTACATCATGTATTCCGAAATGATTGTAGCCACCTCAAGCTACTGGAATGTGATTCACGGCGGTGCGCCCGGCGAAGCTGAACAGGATCTTGAGGGAACTCAGGTGATGCGCGTTCTGGGAAAAAATATGGCATGGCTGCTGAAGGTCAGAGAAGCTACCGCCGGCACCATTGAACAAGCTGCGAAAGAAAAGAAGGTAGTTACCAGTTTTATCCGCTAAACGAAAGCTGTTATTCTTTCACAATCTTTTTTACCCTGATTCCGTTTTCGGTTTCTATCATCACGAAGTATACGCCGCCTGCAAGGTTTTCAATGTTCAGGACGGTTCTGAGTTCGGTAATGCGCTGCTCAAGAATTTTCGTTCCCTCAATTGAGAAAAGCGATATTTTTTCGCTGCCGCTTAAGGCGGAACGTTCAATAACAATTACATCACGGGCAGGATTCGGGTAAACCAAAGTTGAATGATCTTCATAACGGATGATTCCTGCAGTGCTGTCAACATAATACGTGGCTGCCGTGTTGGTTCTGACAGGCGTATTATAGTCAAAATATATGTCTGCAAAATTTGTTATAGAATCATTTACCGCAAGTGTGTTCAGATATTTAACTCTGTATTTTACAAAACCCATGGAACCGACGGCATCTGTTGAACTGTCGGGCAGCATGATGTTGTTGAATCTGAACTCTGCAACCTTGCCGTTTTTTATACCGGCAGAAGACAGCGCATGGGCGCTTGAGATTATCTGGAAGGAGGCAAGATCCAGTTTCTGCGAAAGCGTATCTATAATAATAACAGTGATGGCTGTGTCGTTTCCTACATTCTGAAAATGGATGGTGTATTCGAGCCAGCCGGGCGTTGAAACAGAATAGAGTGTATCAATGTTTACTTCTTTGTAATTGGGATCATAGGGCCCCGTGACCTGAGTTACAATAGTTCTGGAATTATCGGCAGGTGTGGAATCATTGATAACGGGTGTTATTCCGGCAATAGCCGTTATCGGGAAACCGATGGCAAGATTTGATGGAATGTTGAACTGTGCATGAATGGTTCCCATAACCGAAGGCGCCAGTGTGCCTACGTTCCATGTGATGGTTTGTCCTGCCTGAACCGAAGGTGCCGGTGCTGCTGATAAATAGGAGATGGCGGGGTCGAACTGCAGCGAAACCGATCCGCTCTGGCTTGTTGTGCCTACGTTTTTATACGTGATGAGGTAAGTCAAAACATGACCTGCTTTTGGATTGGAAACAGGAGTTATATCTACATACAGGTCGTTCACATTCGGAACAGGGTAGAGCCCGAAATGCTTTGCGGTATCCATGGCTCCCAGTCCCGAAAAAACAGATGTCTGAACAGCGGCCGTGGTGAGTGTGTGATATAAAGGCAGATACGGAATGCTGACGGAATGCGTTCCGGTGGCGGTATACATCTGATAGACTCCTGCATTGTTGGAAGCGCTCACGTAAGGACTGTTGTCGAGTTCAAGGATAACGTTGGGCAATCCGGGTTCACCTGAATCGAATATGCCGTCGTTGTTCAGGTCGCTGAACACGGTTCCTTTAATTATGTTGGCGTTGTCGCTGATTTTAACCAGATAGCTTCCTGACACAGAATCGGAGAAGCTGCCCATATTCAATACGCCGCTTCCGTTTCCGGTGATGTAGATATCTCCGGCGCCATTGATGTCAAGTCCTGATGTGATGTGCGATGAGGCTGCACCGCCTGATTGAATCACCCAGTCTACGGTACCGGCCGAATCAATTTTCGCAGTATATGATTTATTGTAACTTCCTGCACTTATTATAGTAGTGCCGAATGTGAAGCTGCCCTGAAACGAGCCGGCAAGAAAAAGGTCGCCCTGCGCATTGCAGCGCATATCATACCCTTCGTCAATTCCTGTTCCGCCGAATGATTTTGCCCAGGCAAAGGTTCCCGTACTGTTTACTTTTACCACAAGGATGTCATCATTTCCGACACCGGTAAGGGTAAATGGTCCGATGATAGCTTGTGTGTCGAAATTGCCCGTAAAATATACACTTCCGGCAGCGTCAACACATATTCCGTAGAGTTCGCCATTGAACTGTGCCGGTGCCGACCATACATAATTGCCCTGGTCGTCGAACTTGGCTGCAAATACGCTTGCTGCAGCAAAGTTAATCGAAGTGCCTGCAAAATCAGCTGTTGTGGAAGATGTATAACCGGCAATATAAATGTTTCCCGAGAAATCTGTTGTCATACTCCAAAGGGTTTCTATACCGGAACCACTTATTTTTTTACCCCACTGAGGTGTGCCTGCATTATCGAGTTTAACGAAAAAAGCATCCATTCCCTGTCCGCTAAGGTTTACGCCGCCTATGCCAAAACTGCCGGTAAAGCTGCCTGCCAGAATAATATTCCCGAACATATCTGCGTTGACAGACATGCCGGCATCATCGCCGGAGCTGCCGCCGCGAATGGCATAAATAATAGCGCCTGTTGAGGCATCGAGCTTCACCAGAAAAGCATCGCTTCCGCCTGCCGAAACCAGGGGGAAACTTCCTGCGTTCATGGTACCTCTGAATGTTCCGGTTACCCATACGCCTCCAAAGCCGTCAAAAATTACTTTACTTGAGAAATCGCCCTGAGTTCCGCCAAAAGGTGTTGCCCACTGCAGTACACCTGATGCGTCGTGTTTTTCTACAATTACATCCTGAGCACCTGCACTTATATATGTATTGCCGCCGATGGTGGTAGTGCCAACGAACTGTCCGCAGGCATAGGAATTATCAAACATGTCTGCGCATACACTGCTTCCGGTGCCCTGATCGGTATTTATCCAGGTGGTGACCTGAGATGAAACAGAAAGAATGGTAGCGGGAATCAATAGAATTGACAATGAAATACTGAGGAAGATTTTTCTCATGATATAATATTTAAGGATTTATAAAGGGATAATAAATATGGACGTTCAAAACAGACGAATGGTTGCATAGGTATTATTTGCGATGTCATAAAAGTAAAGTAAAAGGAGTGGTTCTGCTCATTCGCATTTTTTGGCACCATATTTTTTTGCGATAGCCCAGTAGTAACGAGCACTATCTAATTGTTTGATGTATTTGAAATTGTCTCCGATAAAGATATTTACTGAAGTATCCTGACTAGAATTAGGAATGGTTTTGCAAAAAGCAATTGCTTCCCTGTATTTTTTTTGCGATGATAATTCTTCGGCTTTGCGCAAATTCATTTGAATGGCAAAATATCGGGCAGTATCTGCTTTAGCGCGTGTTTCATTAATTGCTTTATTGATGAGTTCGGGATGATTCGCAAAATCCATATCGTTGGCAGGCGCTTTGGGCTCAACATACGTTTTATTTTCTGAGTCTTTTATCTTTTTAATGAAGCCTGAAACTTCTATAATCATTAATGGCAGCAGCATTAGGATAATAATAAGTGCTTTGCGCCAAAGATAGTTGCGAATTTTGTATTCATCAAAAGGTTGAGCGAGCCAGATAAGAATGTCGGGCTGTTCAGTTTCATCGGGAATAAGGGTGCCTGAATCTGATTCGGGTTGGCGTTTTAGTTTGGGCACACTCAGCGCAAAGCTTGTAACAGCGAATGAATACAGCATCAGTCTCGTTCCTAAGTCCAAGTCAAGCATCTTGCAAATCACGAACGTAATCAATAATGAAACTAGACCGATGGCGATATTTATTAATCCGCTTTTTATAACTTCTTTGTTACTCATGTTTTGAGATTTTTACCGGAACGACTGTTTATAAAGGCACAATTTAAGAATTTTAAACTTCACTTTTGTTTCAGACTATAATATCGAAAAACCAATTTATGAATGGGCTAATTTCGGGATAAATTGCTTTTATTGCATTACTAATTTTTCTTTGTTGTCCGATAACGATATTATTGTGTACCTGAGGGTACACTGCTGCCCATGATAATGATTTTCTATAAATAGTATGTGCCTAAAGGCACAGCACTTTTAATGATGGTAGTGTTAACGATGCGAAGCGGGGTGTTACACTATCTCATCCCGATAGGGATGAAATATTTATAGAAACGCAGGAAACAAGAAAATAGAACCCCATAGCGGGTTCAATATCTATTATGTTTTATGCGAACAATTGTTATCGATTGATTGATGAAACTTTCCCCGGACAATAGTGATTTTCTTTCATACCTTTGTAAAACAGATTTATAAAATTATGAGAACATTCTATTTTTCCGTCATCGTACTTCTTTGTTCTGTGTCCACGCATTTGTACGGACAAGGTACAGCCGTCAACACAACCGGTGCATCGGCCGATAACTCAGCCATGCTTGATATCTCAGCAGCGAATAAAGGCGTTTTGATTCCGCGTATTGCGCTCACCGATACCATTGATGCAACCACTATTCCATTGCCCTCAACTTCGTTGATGGTTTATAATACCAATGTTGGTGGAGGTTTGGTAAAGGGTTATTATTATAATTCCGGAACTTCTGTTTCGCCACGCTGGACGCAGTTTTTCCCAAATCCCGCGAATACGGAACTGAACATGAGCAATTTCAAAATCACCAATCTGGCTACGTGCACCAATAATCCTGATGCCGCAAATAAAGCATATGTTGATGCTCAGATAGCGCTTGTAGGTGGTTCGGGCGGTTCCACCGTTCCGGTGATGATAAGTGATGAATCAACGTCGTCGATGAATTTCAGGATGGCATGTGATTACTGCCGTACACTTACCGAAGGTGGTTTTACCGATTGGAGGATACCCTCATATTATGATATGTGGACAGTGGTTTCCAACACCATTTATCCAATTCCTTCATCAACCTCATCAAGCTGGTTGTGGCTTATGGACAGAGATACGAATTACGGATATAATCACATGATGGCCAATATGGCAACCGGTGATATGAGCTATTGCAGTGGTTCGAGCAGTAATAAAGTTCGTTGTGTACGCTGACAACTGATTTGAATAAGTCTGACAGAATAACGCAATTATTTTTCACGCTAAAAAATATTATATGCGCAGGTTCATTTTTTCATTAGTGTTGTCCGGATTTTCAATTTCCGGAGTATTTTCTCAGGGCACTGCCATCACACCCAATGGTGCGCCTCCCGACCCCTCAGCCATGTTTCAGGTAAGCAGTCCTGATAAAGGCGTTCTGGTTCCGCGCATGACCGATGGTGGCCGCGATTCCATTATTAATCCGGCTGACGGATTGTTGATTTATAATATCACTACCAAATGCTTTAACTTTTTCAAAAACAGCAGTTGGTTCGAGTTATGCGGTAATTGTGTGTATCCGCCATTGGCTGTGGTAGCAAACAGCGGACCTGTATGTGCCGGCGGAACGATAAATCTCACGGCATCAACAGTTCCCAATGTAAGCTATACATGGACGGGTCCGAATGGTTTTTCTTCTACGGCTCAAAATCCGGTACTTACGAATGTAACCACAGCAAATTCAGGCGTGTATCAGGTAAGTACCACCAGAAATAACTGCACCGGTGCCTGGGTTTCAACAACTGTAGTGGTCAATCCGATTCCATCGGGAAACTTCACGTTTTCACCAAGCACAGCAGGCATAAACTCAGATGTTACTTTTTCACCTGTTGAAACCGGAGCAACTTACGCTTGGACATTTCAGAGCGGAACACCTGCTACCAGCACTGCCACCAATCCTATCGTGCAATGGAGTACGACCGGGACATATAATGTCGGACTTTCGGTAAGTAAAAATGGCTGCAATGCTTCATCCGCGCAGACCATCACAGTTAGCTCATGCATTCCGTTTCATACCATTACGTATAATTTCACCCATAGCGTTCCGGCGAATTCAACTGATTGCGGCAACTGGACAAACTTCAGATCTTCATTAACTCCCGGTGTTTATTGCAGTGTAACGCTTTCGGGCACCCAATATCCGCAGGGATATACCTGCACAGATCCGGTGGCAGTGAATCAGATAGCGACTTTTATTAAAAGTGGTACATCCGGAACGGTGGTGCTTTGCAATGGCATGAAGTGGTCGAATGATGATGTGGCAGACTGGCTTTATGTGTATGACAACACCGGGGCATCATGCACAAAAAATGCGAGTCTTCGCCCCTGTATAGCGAATGAGAACTGGGGCGGTTTTAATACTCAGATTTGTGCTGCGCCGACTCAGACTATAACACTGACTTTTAATAAGTAGGTTAACGGCATTCGTTAACTTATTCACAACCATATAAGGTTTCATTTTCTGCATTTAATGTCGGTTTGCGGGTGTAATAGCTTTGAATAGGCTATTAACAGCGGATTGCAGCGTATTCATATCCTGAACGACTTTCATTTTTTGAAATCATTTATATCACTTATTTAGCTGAAACACTTGTTAATAACTCAGTAAATGGAGGGTGTAAATCACTTGCATTCGGATGGCTTTCAGTGTAATTTTATAGCTCAAACCTAAAGCCATGATGAATCCTTCGAGATTATATCGCGAACAGCAAATTCTTGAGAAATTTTTTCCGGGATGCTGCACTTTTATTAACGGTGATGATGGTGATTATCTGGATATCTGGGTTAAGAGTAACAGCGCCAGTCATTATTGCCTGAGAATAATGCTGGACATGTTTCCTGAGCGGGCGCCTGAAATGTTTTTGGTGCATCCCAAAATGTTGGCTGATAATTATGGTGTTGAACTGATTTCACTGGGTGCTAACTGTGCTGCCAAGTTGCTTGAGCCCTCGAAAGGCTTTCTGCAGCTGGCTTATAATAATGCCGCAGTTTGGTCTCAGGATCTTACCCTGTATGAAGTTACCCTGAAGGGAATCACCTGGGTAAATGCATACGAAGGTTACCGCCGGTCGGGAATACCCATTCACCACATGATTTCAGACCAGATTTTTTATTAGTCTGATGCAGCTTCATCAATTTGCTTTTCTTTTTACTTGGAATGATTATCTTTGCACCCTTCGACTCGGAGAGGTGGCAGAGTGGTCGAATGCGGCGGTCTCGAAAACCGTTGTTCCAGCAATGGGACCGGGGGTTCGAATCCCCCCTTCTCCGCCAATAATTAAGATCCTGCTTATGCAGGATTTTTTTTTATGTCTGCTCCCGAACGAAGTTCGAAGGAGCAGGCAAAAAAATTCTGCAGTGAACGCAGAGAACCGGAGCTTAATTTTTGAAGCCCCACCCCAGAGGCATCATTCGTCTCGCCACAGGCGAGGCGGATAATCCCCCCTTCTCCGCCAATAATTAAGATCCTGCTTATGCAGGATTTTTTTTCAGTACACTTAAGGTATGTTTCCAGATATTTGTAATATTGACACAGCAGACCTATTCTTGCCCTTTTTCCTAAATGCACAACGTTTTTTATATTGCCATAAGGTTTTTTTTACAATTGTTATGAAGATGGTAAAAGCTATCGTATATTTGCGTTGATATATTATCAATTAATTATGGGTTTGTTTCCGGGTGACTGCTAATCATAAACAACCATAAAATTCATCTAATTTTATCTGCTATGAAAAATAAAGCCGCCAAAATCTTTTTCGCTGTTGTGATGGTATCATTTCTGATTGCAAATTTCGGATGTGGTAAAGACAAAGAATTGACCGATGATAAATTCTATACAAAAATAGGATATACGCTTCAGTTGTGCCTTGATGATATCTTTAGCCAGAGTGTTGCAGGCAAACCGGGCGGCACATGGAACAGTACGGTTTCAGGACCCATGGGCGGCACCATTACTATTACCGGAACGGACAGTTATTCGCCGTCTATTGATCTTACTACCTGCGATATGGTTTTTGATATGCAAAGTGTACCTTACACGCATACGGCTTCAACCAGCAGTGAGGAATGGACATCAAACCTGACCTTTACGGGTCCGATAACGTATAAAGGAACCTATTCGAGCAGTCAGGTGAATCTGAGCCATCTTTCAAGCAACTTCACCATCAGCGGGTCTGTTAAATATTTCAAGACCACAAAAAACATAAGTACTACGGGCAGCATTGTGCTTAACAGGGCTTCACAAGTCAATTGTACTATTTTCGGAAATTCAGTTACCTGGAAATAGGTTGAGCTTTTGAAGTAACAAGCGGAGTTGCGTCATCAAAGAGATTACCGGACTGAGTTGTCTGGTACTTCAGAAGTGCTGTATTTAGCGTTTGTTTATTTTCGCTGAGGTTTCCAATCCAATAATCGGTGCTTATGAAAACCGGTTTATAGAAGCATACCGTTAATAACTTTTCCAGTACCAAAATCAAACTTCTCAGCATGCTTCTGCTGTTGAACTTTTCCAAAAATCAAACTGATTTTTGGAAAAACTATGGTAAATATACTTACTTATTGCATTTACCTAGTATTTGCAATTCCCTCGATAAATATTGTTCTGAGTAAATTGACAGACAATTGATTTAGTCTGTTCGGATAATAATCAACTTATTGTAAAAACCTATTAAAATTATTAAAATTCTAATTAGTTTAATAATTAACTATTTCATAAATTTGTACTAACCACAAAATAAAATCGATGAAAACAAAAGTTATTACTTTTTTCACGGCAGTTATATTGATTGCTAATGTGAGTATTGTCAGTGCAAAGGTATGGCGGGTAAATAATACGCCTGGCGTTAATGCCAATTTTTCTACTGTAGCTGCTGCAATTACCGCTGCTGCAGCCGGAGACACGGTGTATATTGAGGGCTCGTCGTTTACATACGGGAATGTTACTTTAAACAAGAAACTGGTGCTATTGGGCACGGGCTATTTTCTCACTGATAATGATTCCACTCAAGCGAATCCGAATACGTCTAAGGTTGGCAATCTGACCATTTCGGTGGGTGCAGAGGGTAGCACTATCTGTGGGATTATGGCAACCGGAACAGCAACAGGCAGTTTGGTAACTGTCGGTGCAAGTAATATTTCCATTATCCGTTGCTATTTTACGCACACAGCTCCTTACAATGGCGGGTCATATGTAGGTATTACCCTTGTTATAAGCTCAGGAGTAAACAATGTGCTGGTGACCCAATCATTTATCTATCAGGGAGCCGGTACTACGGGCAGTTGCTCATATAGTTATTATACCAGAGCATTGCAACTTGAAGGCAATAACAGTGGCATTCTGATATCAAATAATATTATTAAGCATTACATTAAGGCAGGAGGAACTACCTGCGGGACATTTTATGCCATAGAGATGGCCACTACTTCCACCGCTGTTTTCAATAATAATGTGATTACCGGTAGTTTTATGGCATATAATTCTATTGTTACGAATAATATACAGATTGTAGGTGGGGCTAATGGTGACTATTTAACCAGTGGTACGTATCCGAATACCTCAACAAACAATATCGGGAATGGCTCTCAGTTTGGAACGCTGAACGGAAATAAATCGAGTGTTACGATGACCAGCGTGTTTACCTACGCGCCGGGCAATGAATACACAGACAATCACTATAAATTAAAGGCCTTGTCGCCGGCGCTTGGAGCCGGTGTTGGCGGTATAGACTGTGGCGCGTTCGGTGGCACGACTCCTTATATTCTTTCCGGTATGCCCGGTATTCCTGCGATATACAGTGCTACCGTTCCGGTTATGGGAACCACTTCAACGGGTATTAATATTAATATCAAAGCCAAGGCGCGCAAATAATTTTCGAAAGTAAACACAGAATTTATAAACGAAACCAAAGACATTCCGATATGAAAATCAAGATAATTTCGATAATTTCCGTTTCATTATTTCTGGTTTCCACAGCTCAGGTTTCTGCCAAAGTTTGGCGTGTAAACAACAATGTGGGTGTTAATGCAAACTTTTCGACCATGACCGCAGCCATGAGCGGAGCTGCTGCCGGAGATACCTTGTATGTTGAAGGTTCTCCGACAAGTTACGGAGCAGTTACACTCAGCAAAAAGCTTGTGATTCTGGGCGCGGGTTACTTTCTGTCGGGTGCCGGTAATGATACCACACAGGCCAATCCGAATCCAAGTACTTTCGGTTTGCTTACCATTAGTACGGGAGCCTCCGGCAGTGTTATTTCGGGCATTACTGTAACTGCTACTTCAACAGGTAATCTGGTAACGGTAAGCACCAATAATATAACGCTTTCCAGATGCTATTTTTACTATACCACGAGCCTTCTTTCCACATCATACTCAGGGACAACGGTACTCATAAGTTCCGGCGTTACCGATGTAGTAATAAGCCAGTGTTTTATTTATCAGGGAAGGGCTACATCATCTACTTGTGGAAGCAACAGCTATTATACCCGGGCATTGGATCTTGAAGGAAGTAACAGTAATATTATTGTATCGAATAATATTATCAAACTTTATACAAAAACAGCTGTAACAACCTGCGGTACTTTTTATGCGATATTAATGGCGACCTCGTCTTCGGCAATTTTTAATAACAATGTAATTATTGGAAGTTTTGTGGCGTATAATTCTGTTGTCGCAAACAATATTCAAATAATAGGGGGCATAAATGGTGATTATATTACCAGCAGCTCTTACCCTAATGTTACTCAAAATAATATCGGTCACTCAACACAATTCGGAACCACGAACGGAAATAAATCCAGTGTCAGTATGAGTACCGTATTTATGTATACCAACAGCGAAGATGCCGATAATCATTATAGGTTAAAGTCAGGTTCTCCGGCATTGGCTGCGGGTCAAAATGGTGTTGACTGCGGTGCATTTGGTGGGGCAATGCCTTATGTTCTTTCCGGATTACCGGCAATACCGACAGTTTTTAATGCCACAGTGCCTACAACAGGAACAACCTCTACAGGCATCAATGTTAACACCAAGGCCAAAGCACGCAAGTAACATTTATTGGTTTAAAAACCACACCCATGAATTGTAAATACGCTTCGTCTTTATACAATCATAAGCGCCTTTATTCTGAATTAGTATTTGGAAGAAACTGCGTTGGTGTGCTGATGCTGGTTGCCGCATTATTATTGTTTCCGATATCAACAACGCGGGCACAGGTAGCCAATATTTCAGGCGCTGAATATTTTTGGAATACTGATCCCGGATATGGAAATGGTACCCCAATTTCAATCACGGCCGGACAGAATGTGGATTTCTCGGTTAATATTCCCTGCAATACACTTACTCCCGGTTTGAACAGGTATTTTGTAAGGGTAAAGAATACCGCCGGAAAATGGAGCCAGACCTATAATGGTTTTGTTTGGATAACTTCTGTAAATGCATTAGTCAATCCACAATTAGTATCGGTAGAATATTTTTGGGATACGGATCCCGGTTTGGGCAGTGGTACTCCACTTACTGTTACGCCCGGAAGCGTCATAGATTTGACTGCAACTATTAATGCATCGGCATTAACTTCCGGCATGCACTTTTTTGGTATCAGAACAAAAGACAATAATGGTGAATGGAGCCATACTTACAACAGTCCTGTATGGATATCGCCTCCGCTGACGAACATGAATCCACAATTAGTTTCAGTTGAATATTTTTGGGATACTGATCCCGGTCAGGGAAGTGGCACGCCTCTTACCGTAGCACCCGGAAGCGCCATAGATCTTACGGCAACCATAAGTGCCTCGGCGCTTAGTGCGGGAATGCATCGTTTTTATATCAGAACAAAAGATAATAATGGCGAATGGAGTCACACATACAATAGCCCGGTTTGGATATCGCCCCCGCTAACAAGTCTGAATCCACAATTGGTATCAGTTGAGTATTTCTGGGATACGGATCCCGGATTAGGCAGCGGAACATCTCTTACGGTAACACCCGGAAGTGCCATAGATTTAACTGCCACTATAAACGCCTCGGCACTGAGTACGGGAATGCATCGTTTTTATATCAGAACAAAAGATGATAATGGTGAATGGAGTCATACATACAGCAGTCCTGTTTGGATAAATCCGGCTGTAAACAGTTCTAATCCACAAATAGTTTCCGTTGAGTATTTCTGGGATACAGATCCCGGATCAGGCAGTGGTACACCACTCACTGCTACCCCCGGAACCACCATAGATCTTAGTGCAACCATAAGTGCATCCGGACTAACTGCAGGTATACATCGTTTTTATATACGGGCAAAAGACGACAATGGTTTATGGAGTCATACATACAGCAGCCCTGTATGGATAACACCTCCTGTTTCCGGTTCGAATCCATTAATAGTTTCAGGCGAATATTTTTGGGATACCGACCCCGGTTTTGGAAGCGGTACTGCCTTATCTTCCATTTCAGGAAATGTGATAGACCTGACACAGATTATGAGCACTTCGGGTTTAACCCTTGGTATTCATCGCTTGTATATCAGGACAAAAGATAATAGCGGAAAATGGAGTCATGCGTACAGCAGTCCTGTGTGGATAACGCCACCTGTTTCCGGTTCGAATCCATTAATAGTTTCAGGCGAATATTTTTGGGATACCG
>JBAXND010000075.1 GCA_037133915.1 Bacteroidota bacterium | reverse complement strand
CGAGTGGCACTGTTTGCTCCGAAATAGGTGGCACTCTTTAGTCCGAAATAGTCACTTGATGCAGCAAGTCGCTCGGCCTTCATGGAAATCATTGAAGATCGGCATGAAAAGGCATCCACATTGATTACATCTCAAGTGCCGGTTACAAATTGGTACGAGGTTATTGGAGAGCACACTATCGCTGATGCAATAATGGACAGGATAATCCATAACGCCCACAGGGTGGAACTTACGGGTGATTCGCTGCGGAAAAAATACAAGAAAAAGATAGAAATCTGTGAAAACTAATTAAATAAACCTAAATTTGTAATAATGGAAAGCAACAATAAATGGTCTTCAAAATCGGACTTAACTTTGGTGGACCAGTTTGCCGCGGAATGAGTGGACTACTATGTGCGGAATATCCAGATAGCAGAGTAAGTAAATTTTCTTCTTTTAAAAATGCCGCTTTAATTTTATTCATCACTTACTCCTCAGTTTTGAATTTGAAGAACATCTTCAGTGTATCGTAAATTTTATCTGCGTTATAAGTAATATCTTGCATTGTCCAGTTACTTATATCTTCATTCTGAGTTTGCTTAACAAATACTTTCAAAGTATGCTGTCTAATATATTCACCATTTTCAGTATTGCTAATTACACTTATCCTTTTGTCAGTGTAATAATCATTTCCGAACCCCCTGTTGATACTAAGGTGCAATAGTACCAAGTTTCCTATTGAGTTAATTGGACGTTTTTGATGAATTTCTCTTTTTAGTTCTGATAATTTATTACTTTTTTCTTCGTTTAATAGCCCATTCCACAGATCAGAAGAAATTTTCCAAATAATCTTCTTGTCGCCATCATATCCTTTATTTAATAAAGACACGTAATCCTTTATGCTTTTCATCGGGTCAGGCAAATCTTTAAACTTCTTATCAGATATTTCTTGAGGAGTTCCGGGATAAATATGTTCTATATCTTCCTTGAAATTTTTAAAATACCTTGATTTTAAATACGGCAGCGGAATACCTATTTCCCTTGTTTGAGAATGCTCAATAACGTCAAGTATAAGGAGTATTTTTTCTAATTTTCCCGTTTCATACCAATTAGTAGGATTTTCGGAATTATAGTCTTTGATTCTGTCTAACCAAAATTGAGTGCCTGTGTCTTCAACTCCACCATTGGGCTCTTTGCCAAAAATAGATTCTTGTATTTCTGCCTTTAAGAATGCAATAAACTTACTTCTTGTAACATCCTTTTCATTCCATTTATTCCAAATCTTATTGAATCTGGTGCTACTTTGGGAAAACAAAAAGCCTAAAAAATGATAGATTTCCCTATCGTCATACCAATCCTTTAATGTGCGATGCAGTAATATGATAGATATATAAAGGTCGATAGCAATTGTATTTTGAGTTTCAAAATAATTCAGTTTTAAATCAGAATATTTCTGCTTACCATTTTCATCAATTATTGATTCTGCCCAAATTTTGTAAAGCAAATTAATAGGATGTTTTATTTGGTCAAATTTGATGGTTTCTTTTTCACCTGTTTTAAGTTTAGTGAAAGTTGAAAAATACTCCAATACATTTTCCATGCTCCACCAAGCATTGAGTTCGTCCAATTCCCATCCAATTCTTATTCTTCTTTCATTCAAACGCACCACATCTCTAACTTCAGTGGAATCAAATTCTTCCATTTCCTGCTTTGCAACCCGAGTTATCAAAATTGCTCTCACCAAATCAGAACCGTCTAATTGTACTTTCCCTGCATTAAGGTTCATAAACAATTCCTGCTCCTTTGTGTTTTCAATTCTGTTTACAA
This sequence comes from Bacteroidota bacterium, assembly GCA_037133915.1. NCBI lineage: Bacteria > Pseudomonadati > Bacteroidota > Bacteroidota bacterium. Next base: position 11,975 of record JBAXND010000075.1, on the reverse strand, counting down.
TGAGTTTTACATTATGTAACAATTTTTCTGTAAAGGATATTTTAACGACAGATACATTATCATTAAACCAATTATCAATTGTATGAATAGCTTCATACATAAAATAAATGTCTTGATAATCGTAATCTTTTCCATTTGATGCAGTTTCTAATAAAAATGCATCAAAATCATTATTGGCAACAATATTTGTCAGAAAAGAATTTTTGTTGGAAATTACCTGTTGTATGAAATCATTTGATGGCTCCCTTACGGAATATAATAATTTGGATTGTACCTTTTCTGATTCTCCAAGATATGCTAACAATAAAGCTAAAGTCGTAAGTCTTTGCTGACCGTCAACCACATTGAATTTGTTATCTGAATTCAAAACAACAGTAATATTTTGAAGACAATAAAATAAATCTTGATCACCACCAGTTTCAAATTCATTAATATCATCTAGCAACTGATATATTTGTTTATCAGTCCATTTGTAGCCTCGCTGATACTCCGGAATATTATATGATTGATTATCTTTCAAATAATCGCCAAAGACCCGTCCTACGCAATATATTAATTCTCTTGCCATTATCTGGTCAAAATATTTTCGTTTTACTATTTGTCAAATTTCCGGTCGTATTTCTGAATATTCCGAAAAGTCCTTTGGATCACTTTAACCACAAAACTTTCTGCGGAGCACTAAATCCCTCTTAAAGTAAATGTGCTGTTTAAGCTCGGGCTCCTGTCTGTCACTAGTGATCAAGATTCAAGTTTGTCCCATCGGTCTTGAAATTTTTCATTTTTTAATGGTGTCAAGTTAATAATTCCTCTTGTTGAATATTGCTTGAATTTTTCTCTTGCTTCAGATGCCGTTAACATGAAATACTCTGGATTCGCTAAGTTGTTCAAATTTACAAAAATGCAAAAAACGCCATCAATGAAATTTCCTTTGGTCATTGGCCACCCAACACTATTTTTGTTCTTAATCGCTTTCACTTGAATTGATATTGTCTTATTATTTTTGTTAGCGAATAAATCAATCGATTTTGCATTACCTAGTGTCATACCAACTGAAAAACTTCTTCTATAAAGTTCAGCAGCAACAAAATATTCGCCTGCTAAATGAGAGCTATTTTTTCCCATTGTAACAATAAAGGGTTAAAATTTCCTTATTATCATTTGTATAGTTATCTCCAAGTTTTTCAAATCCAATTTTCTCCAAGAGATGTCGCATGCCATCATTTTTTGTTGTTGCAAAAAATGATTTAGAAGTGCTGTTTTCTATCAGAAATTTGATTAGTTCCTCGCTAATTCCTTTTCGACGATGCGTTTCTTTCGTTACTGCATAACCAATTTCATACTTATAATCATCTGCAAGCTCCTCAACATTAGCTTTTTCAAAAATGGTTTTCTTATAATTTATGTCCGGATTTTTAATAGAAGCCACTCCAACAACTTTGTCGTCCAATTCACAGAAAGAAAGGAAGTCCGCAGTTTTTATTCTATTCAGAAGTCCATTTGCATTTACTTGATTGCCATCAACAACAATCTCATAAAACGTTTTTAGTTGGGCGTCACTGCAATTTTCAGGCTTGAATATTTTAATCGTCATTTTGGTTTTATATTGAACCATCAGTTTTTGCACTATCGTTGTTGCCTCACTGATAACTTATATATTAAGTGCTCACTAATAATCTCGAAAGATATGCAATTTATTCATATGTAGCGTAAGTGCTGAAAATAAAAAAAGCGCCATTCCCTCTCATTGCTTTGCAGGTGCCCAAGTGGAGAAACAAAGTAAACGGATAGTTGAGGTTTCGATGCATGTAGCCCATTTACGAAAACATGGTGTCTACTGCTGTTAACTGTTAACAAACATTTCGTGCGTTTTTGTTAAAGTCATGGCTCAGGAACACGGATATTGAATCCCGATTAGAGTCGAAAGATATGCACCCAATTTAAATATGGACTCGGGAAGGAGAAATAAATCTAAAATTAGATGCACGCAAGTTGTCAGCAGCAATAAAAATGCCCAAATCCTTATTCCGGACGAATTGAATTACGTACCGCTCCATTTCAGAATATGTCGCGAGATCTTTCCTTTATTACTAAAAAAATGTCAGTTAAAATTGTACATTTGGATGGCTATTCATCTTGAACTATTTTCCGATTTCTGTGAATTCCATAAAGGCTCAAGTGAAAACAATTCAAAGATCATAAATAAGTAAATTTGACGAACTGATTTCGTAAATGAAAGAATCGCACCGAGTAGAATTTAAACTGATACTGACCGACTCGTTCGAGAAAGAAGTTGTGGCCTTTCTGAACAGCCGTGAGGGCGGATTTATTTATGTGGGTATTGACGACAACGGAATAGCAAAAGGCATAGAACAATCCGATGAGATACAGCTTAAAATCAAAGACCGTTTAAGACACAACATTCTTCCTTCCTGTCTGGGATTGTTCGATATTATTGACGAAAAAGTTGACGGTAAAGATGTTTTGAAGATTATTGTAGCCAGTGGCCCGGAAAAACCCTATTATTTGAAAAAGCAGGGGATGTCGGAAAAGGGTTGTTTTATCCGCGTGGGAACGGCGGCTGAACCCATGCCTGTTAAAATGATCGAAAATATTTTTGCAAGGCGTACCCGTAATTCAATAGGGAAAATAATTTCTAATCGGCAGGACCTGAAATTCGAACAGCTTAAGATTTATTATGAAGAATCCGGCAAGAAATTAAACGCTCAGTTTGCATCAAACCTCGGACTTCATACGAAAGATAAGCATTTCAACTATGTTGCCTTCCTCGTTTCCGATGTTAATTCTGTTTCAATAAAAGTAGCCAAATACAAAGGCATTAACCGCGTCAACCTGGTCGAAAATAACGAATACGGATATTGTTCCATTATTAAGGCCACAAAACGGGTTTTGGACAAATTTGAGCTTGAAAACAAAACCCGCAGCCGCATTACATCTAAAGAGCGTATCGACACACGTCTTTGGAATGCTGTGGCTTTGCGCGAAGCAATTATCAACTCGATAGTTCACAACGATCACACAAGGGAAGTGCCGCCCAAATTTGAGATTTTCGACGACCGTATTGAGATTACCTCTGCCGGTAGTTTGCCTGATGATCTAAGCCGTAAAGAATTCTTTCAGGGTTTTTCCGTACCCCGCAACCAGGAACTCATGCGTATTTTCAAAGATCTGGAATTGGTGGAATACCTTGGATCAGGCATTCCCCGTATTCTTCAGGCATATCCCGAAAAATGTTTTCACTTCACGGAGAACTTCCTTCGGATGACCTTCCCAAATGCCTGGAATCTGGCGGAAGACGAAGTCACCCCCGAAGTCACCCCCGAAGTCACCCCCGAAGTCACCCCCGAAGTCAAAAGGCTAATTACAGTTATGAATGGCAAATTATCTAGGACCGAAATTCAGCAGCTATTAGGATTAGCTGATGAAAAACATTTCAGGGAGAGCTATCAGCAAAAATCTTTAAAACTTGGAATTATTGAAATGACTATTCCCGACAAACCCAACAGTCGCCTCCAAAAATACCGCCTCACAGCAAAAGGTAAAGCCCTCCAAAAACAGTTGAAAAAATGACCGATAATTAGTTTATCGCTTTACGAAACTCCTGCCGGATAACTGTGAATGTCGAGTCTTCCATATTCTTGTTTTTTGTTTCGCCTAAGGTATGCATTATCACAATTCACGAATTCTCCCGCCACACAAGCTCATCCATCTTTTCCTTCATCTTCATGTAAACCCTGTCGTTCCTGCCACGGACATCACGCAGGAAATTGATCTTCCCGGACACTGACAACTTAAAGGACTCCAGTTTGTCAGTTCCATGAAATTCATGCTTTAAAAAGTACGTTTCTGAAGCCGCCTCAATACCGCTCTTTTCCCAATGATATAATACCGCACGCAGGTTTCGGATGGTTCGCCGGTCAACATTCGGAAACCGGTTCACCTTAATGCCTGTAACCACTTGCCGTGAAGTGTTTTTCTGAACCCTGAATTTCTTTGTGTTGATCTCAAAACCACTCTGGTGGATGCATGATTTTATCACTTCTATCTTATCCTTTGTAAACGGGGAATTTGATGAAAAGCTCAGGTCGTCGGCATAGCGTGTATAAACCATTTTTTGTTGAGATGCTATTTTCTCTAGGCTTTTATCAAGGCGCAGGCAGATGAGATTGGCTATAATCGGCGAGGTCGGAGCCCCGACTGGTAATCGTTTTTCGAAACAGCATATCAATGCCAGACAGGTCGCCACCTCATCCGGAAAATAAAACGGATTCCCGGAAAATAATTCTTTCACACGCACACCTTTGATCGAATGAAAGAAATCCTGCAGGTCAATATTCATCACGTATTTCTTTCCGCAATGCTTCCATGCATTAGAGATAATGCTTCTGCTGTCGGCATCTTCAGGATGGCAATATACAAAACCGTGACTGCTCTTCGGTTTCATATAGGCATAGATCATGCGCAGATAATAATTCAGATTTTGCTGGACGGTCTTCAGCCGTTTTCCCGGTGACTCTATCTCACGGATGCCACCGTCCTTTTTCGGAATCGTAAAACACCTGTATCCATTACTTGACATTAGTTTCAATAAAATTGAATATCGGATGTGCAGCAAGCGACATAATTCTATCGGTGTCGCTATTTTCAAGAAATCTATCGCAGCCGCATTATGTTCAAGCAGATAAAACCGTTCACGGTCACTCGCCGTCTTGCTTACTAATTCGATATCCATTTCCCACAAAATTTCAGTAATGACGGAGGCGCTGCGGCTTATTATCTCAGATTTTCACCATTCATTCTGTGAAGCATGAGCAGAATGAATGCTAAACGCAACATTTCTGAAAGGCCGCAGGTACAACAGCCCCAGGCATTTGATGCAAGCACTCGCATCTTATCCCTTAGCAATCGCTCATAATATTATGCCGGCAGCACCCCGTCAAAACTGTCATACAAAAAATAAATAATTTATATTTCCGTTCATTTTTCATTCTCTCACCTCATCGAGGCGGTTCTTCAAAAAATCATAAATATTATTCTGATCCTCCCAACCCGGCTCGGAATCTTCGAAACGCTGATATTCATGGACGAACTTCATCATAAACGATGGCAGCCCGCCGGTCCTGTTCTTCGCCAGGAACAGTTCTGCCATGCCGGCAGTGCTGCGCCCTGCCTCATCTTCAAATATTTTATAATATTCAGGTCGGTATAAAAACAAAACTTTATCTGCATCCTGCTCAATGGCACCGCTCTCGCGGAGGTCGCTCAGCGTCGGTCTTTTTGAGCCACCACGTGTCTCCACGGCGCGGCTGAGCTGTGACGCAACAAAGATGCAGATGTCCAATTCCCGTGCGATGCGTTTCAGCCCACGGGCCATTTCCGCGATGGCAAACTCCCTGTTATTACGCCCTTGCCTTGAATCCACTTCAAGCAGTTGCAGGTAATCGATAAAAGCGACTTTAACTCCATACCTGTCCCGCAACGAACGAAGCCGGCTCAGGAGTTCCGCGGTATTCAATCCGGCAGTATCATCAAAATAGAGCGAATAGGCCTTTACTTCCGCAGATTTCGCTTGTATGATGCCTATCTGGTCCTCGTTCATGCGCTCGGTACATATCTGATTGCAATCCACGCTTGCAGCAGCGGACAGTAGGCGTTTTAAAAAGATCGTGGCGTTGGTCTCCAATGAGAAATAGGCCACAGGCGTTTTAAATTTTGAGGTCATATTCAGCGCCATCGAGATCATAAGTGCTGTTTTCCCCATGGCGGGTCGGCCTCCCAGAACGACAAGCTCGCCTAAGGGCAAACCGCCCAGCATGCTATCGATAGTTTCAAAGCCGGTGCGAACATTCCGGTCCCTGCCGGCGACGATCTCCGGCATCACCTGTTTGATGACTGAATCGATAGACCGGGCACTCTCATATGAAGATTGCTCCAGCATCTTGTGGAGCTTTTCAGCAATTTCATGTATCAGCGTCATCCCCTGCCTTGCGGAATCACGGCTCTTGGAATATTCGGCACATAAACCCTCCAATTCTCTCTTCAGGTAGTCATCATACAGCACGTTGACATAATAATCCAGAACATCAATGGTCACAGCCTTTGATATCATCATGCCGACATAATCTTTGCCGCCGGCTTCTTCCAGCTTGTGAATCTTGCCGAGTTCATGTTGAACGATCAGATGGTCGATGGCTTCATTTTGATGAAAGAGGCCGGTTATTGTTTCGCAGATCAGGCGATGACGATTATCTTCGAACACTAGTGGTTTTATCCTTTCTGCAGTTAGCGTCAACGCCATGCTGTTATGCATCAAGGTGCCGATTATTGCCTGTTCAATACTTTGAATATGTGCATCCATAAGAAATAAGGTTGATTTTATGCTGTCCTTCCATCTGAGCCATGGTTTTGTCTCGGGCCAATGCAAAGAAATAAACTCACTCCGTAATCTTGTTACGGAGTGGATAACTCTTGAAATGAAGCTCCCCGCCGCAGAGCAGCGGGGTATCAAAAACCGCCACCTTCCTCGGCGGAATAGGATTCGCCGCACAGCGACGGGGAATAAAACCCATATATCCCGACAGCCAAAAAGCTATCGGGATGAGGTAGTGTAACACGCTGCTTCGCATCGTTAACACTACCTTCATTAAATATTATTATTTCCGAATTGACCTGTTGTTTCATTCAAAACAGCTTGCAGTAGCTCAAGGTTCATTTTACTATTTAATACTACTGATTTTGCTAAGAGGTTCATTAACACGTTTTCTAATTCAGTTATACTTAGCGTGTCATTTTGCACCAAAGACTCAAGCACCTTATCAGGAACGTTCGTGTTCATCCGCATAACTTTAGTCTGCAAAATCTCCAATTTTGTTTTGCGATCCGGTTTATGAAGATGTAGTACCAGTCCGCGATTTATTTCAGACAAAAGCCCGGCATCAAAACCGGAAAGTTCCTGAGGTTGAATACTGCTTGCAAAAAACAACTTGCCGATTGAGTTATGCATTTGATCGATTATTTGTAATAACACGGCCTGTACGTCCATTTTCTGTTGCAAATAATCAATATCATCAATGAACAGTGAATTCGCGTTTGCGTAATAATTGAAAAAATCAATTATACATTTGTTTTGCATTGCATATTCAAATTGCAAACAAAACGCGTTGCTTCTTATGAAAATAAGCTTGCTGTCCGGCATTTTCATACGCATACTATAATAAATGCTGTCAAGGAATTGTGTCTTGCCTGATGACGCTTCACCTGTTATAGTCATAGGGTTAAATAAACTGGCCGGCGTGTGGATTGCCAACTTTCCAAAGGCTGTTGCAAAGGCATTATTTTCCTGTTCAATAAAGGTACCGAACATCAAGTTTCGGCGTGTAACGCTGTTAAAAAGTTTTATTTGGTTCTCCATTTCTCATGATTTAAAGTAATGGAGCAAAATTAAAATGGCAGAACGCCAAAGTGTGGCGGAGTGTGTGAATATTAATACAGCATATTTCTTTGTAAAGGTCTTGTGCCGGGCAAGAATGGGCGATATAGTACAAGAAAACTATTCTACTTTCAATATGTGCATTCAAAATGAAAAATTATCGCGAACACAGATTTATCCACAGCCGCAAGGCTTTATCCAGTGCCAATGCATAGAATTAACTAACTCTGGAATCTTGTTAAGAAGCAACACTAATATTGAAAAATGAATTTCATTTGCGGGGAAGTATTGAAAAATATGTACATTCGTTATATAATATTACAAAAACGCTAACTATTCAATATGAATGATGTTAAGTATATAATGGTCTCTAATGTGCGCAATCATTGGGATAAGCTTTCAAAATGGAACGACTCCACCTTATTCACATTACCAATGATAAAAGATGGGATTACAAGTAGTCCATTGCCTGCAGAGGCAGATACATTCTTTATAAAATTAACAGAAGAAAACAAATTTGAAAGATGTTGGATTGGGAAAACGAAGAACTTCAGAGAAGATTCATATAATGGGATCCCGGCAATTCGTTTTGATGTATCCGGGTTAAAAGAAGCTGAGTGTCCAAAAGATTTCTTGAATTATTTCAATGGCTGGCATCTAAATAAAATGTCATTTGGCATTACTCCGGAGCCGTGCAGCCAGGACAGGAATGACCACCTTCAGCCACCATTTTTTAAGGAGATGGCGGCTTGTAATTCATTAACTTTTGAGCTTCATTGTTTTCACTTACTCCGCTTACTTGGCATCCATGATATTTATAAATTTCCTCAAAATAATAACAGAGGAAAAGCAGATGGTTTTTTTCGCTTTCATACACTTTCCGTGATCTATGATGCAACATTGGAATCACAATACCGGGCAAAAAAGGAAACACAAATTGAAAATTACATAAACCAGCTAAAGAAAGAAAAGATATCCCTTGATTCTATTAGCTACACGATCAAAGATACACAAAGGCAGGTCTGGATTATAACAAGAGGACACAATATTAAATTGATAAAAAGCGAGGACAATATAAAGGTTAAAGAAGTACCGTATTCTAAACTAATTGAAATTTATTTTCGACGCGTCCATAGCGAGATTGGAACAGACGATTTGTGGGATGCACTTAAAGATCTTTGTTGATAAAGGCCTTGTGCCGAGGCCGAGCTAGGCTAATTATTATTTCTTTCCCTTTAGATAGCTTGATATAACAGATCGGGCTCCAGCTATATCAACGTCTTTATTAGAGGCATGTGTCTCTTTCCAGATCAAAAGCAAAACCCATCCTAAATCCCTGACATTATGCAATTCATACTGTGCAATTTCAGCTAATACGTTTTCGGGTATTTTGAAATGCCCATCACAAACCATCTTTTTCAATATCTCAAGTCGTGTTTCAAAGTTCGGTTTTAGAAGGGAGACCGTAACTCCCTGCATCAGCCTTGTTATCAAATCGGGATCAAAATCAGACAATTCTTCCGGCAGGTATCTGCTTGCGTATATCATCCGCATGCGTCTGAAGGCAATATTATTATGTATTTCCAATAAAACATTCTGAGTACTGTATTTCTTTTCAAGAAAATGTAAATCATCAATAATTATAGCTTTGAATTTGAGAAAATGATCGACGATATTCGTCATTTTATTTTTCCTGAGTGCATCCGAAATTTGTATATGAAAATTCTCAGCCCCGATGAATAGATGATTATCGCCAAACCATTGGTGTCTGAGCTGATTGTAAATTGCATGCACTAAATGAGTTTTCCCCAAGCCAACATCACTTTGAACAATCAGTGGATTAACATCGCGCCACAACTGCGTGGTAATATGGAGGCCTATACGACGTGCTTCAATATTGCAATCGCCCTGAACAAAGTTTTCAAACGAATAATTGGTGGACTCGTGATCTTTGGATTGCGGTAATTGATTTTCCATTTCTTTTGCCTTTATGATTATGGTCAAAAGTATAATGGCAGAACGACAAAGTGTGGCGGAGTGATAATCAAAAATGCAAGTGGATTAATAAACCCAATAATCCTCTATTTATGCCGAAGATGCATCAGAAATAATTTCGCACAGGCACGTGCATCAGAAAGTGCATCATGATGATTCAGCGGAATTTTGTGTTTATGGCAAAGAGAGGCAAGGTTTTCTCCGAACAAGCGGTATGTGCAATGTTTATCGTAATCCGGTGCTTCCATACCATAGTATCCCAATGTTTGGCTTAACACCGGAAAATCGAAAGCCAATCCGTTATGAGCTACAACAGATTGTCCGGTTATATAGGGTTCAATCTTATGCCACAACAGATTAAAGGTCGGCGCATTCTCAGTGTGTTTAGGAGTGATTCCATGGATGTCTATGAACTTATCCCAATACTTGTTTCCGGGCGGCTGAACTAAAAAATCAATTTCATTAGTTATAACCTCTTTCTCAACCCTCACAAGCCCAACCTGGCAAATACTCCAGCGATATCCCTGAGCTGTTTCAAAATCAATAGCAGTAAAGGAATTTATCATTGTTTTTATTTGAAAGTTATCTAAGATGCATTACAAAATTACCATCTCGCTCCGCCAAACTATGACGTTTTTGCTTGCAACCTATAAATTATTTATAATTTTTAAGCGTACTCTTCAATATCTCAACAACCTCCCGGGCAAGCCATTTTGGCTCAAGAACCTTCACGGCATCGCCCTGCATAAGGATAAGGTGCGTCAATTCATAGTTGGGTACCACGTTCAATTCGATGCGGCATTCCTCCTCATTATCGATCAGTACCTTTTGTGATTTATGAAATGGCAAGCTCTTGATATATTGTCCTTGCGTTAGAGTGAATGACAACACGACCCGCTGTTGCGCCTCCTGCGAATAAACCATTCCTATGGTATTCTCAAAAAGTTCCGAAGGATCAACCTTTTTATCAGGCGTATAGGTTTCTGAAAGGATCTGCAATTTTGAAATCCTGTCTATCCCAAATGAGCGGAACTCTTTATAATTGCCTATCTGACCAATCACATACCAGCGATTCTGATATTCGCGCAATAAATAGGGTTTCAGTGCAAATTCCCTGAATTTTTGTGTATGAAAATTATGATGTACAAAAGACACCTTTCTTCTTGATTTGATCGCTGAGAGTAACGGCTTCAAATTCTCCGTGCCTCTCAGGTTCCCTACATTATCAAAAGAAATGTACTTCAGGGAATCCTTGCTCTCACTTAAACTCTCGGTGAGTAGTTCGGCAGTATTTACAATCTCAAGGAAGCGAAAAAATGATTCTATGTTTACGCTGGCTTCAAGGTCAATATAATAACCATTCTGATAGCGGTTGTAGGTGATTTCAATACCAAATTCGCAGCGGATCTGCTCAATTGCCCTCTGGAGTGTTCTTGGCGAGATTTCAAATCCGTGGTCAAACAGGTAATCCTTGATTTCTTCAAAAGATGGATACTGTTTACTGTTGATTTTCTCTATGATCAGAGTATATCTGCGAATCGTTCCCTGGCTGGACATAAGCAATGGTTTTAACAAATATAGACAAATCCGGATATTATGAGAAATGAAAAGCAGCTCTTTTTTAGCTAATTAATTTTCATTACGTCATCCTTTGACGGTGAGCAAATCTAATATTGTAGCGGTTTAAATCGGAAAAGAAATGATCTTCAAAGCCATTGATTTTGCCACGAGTTTATGTCGTGGCGAAACTTGTTACGGAACCAAAATCCCCCTGATCAGAAGGATAAACAATACGGGAGCTATCCTGATAGATGCTCAGATGCCTGAAAAAATAGTCACGTCAGGCATCCTGTTTGGAACACAGGAGTTAGTAGGTTTTTCCAAGCAATCTGTTACAAATAATTTTGGCGAAGAAATCGCTGACATTATACAACGTTGTTCAAAATTTGAAAACGGAATATCAGATGGCGAAAATGAAAAAAGTGAAAATCGGCCGAATATCTCAGAAGGAGAAAAAGCAATTTTGCTGGCCAGTCAACTCGTGATTGTGACTGAGTTGGATACCGAGATCAGCAAAGCAAGGACATGGCACTATTTCACACACTGGAAAACGCTTCATACACAACCGCTATATTATGCTGACCTGGAATCAGAACTTTGCAAAGGGTTCATCAATACGTATCTTGAAAATGCCGCTGAAAAAGAAATCATTTATCGTTCCTTTTCTAAGATTTATTTAAGCGCATTTTCAAAGAATACACAATTGACAAATCTCGCCATTGATTTTCATAATAAAGTTCAACAAGTTTTTAATGATCCAAAGTCTAAAGTGGATGTGATCGCAAATGTCTCGATGTTGGTACACCGACTAATTCCTGACAAATACCGCGAACGGCTTTCGATTTTTGAAGTGTTCCTAGTCCTCGTCAAACTTGACAGGTATTTCCATTTGTCTGAGATAGAACGAATGCGGTTTCATGTGGATATTCCGCACATAGTAGTCCACTCATTCCGCGGCAAACTGGTCCACCAA
>JBAXND010000074.1 GCA_037133915.1 Bacteroidota bacterium | reverse complement strand
TTGGTGGACCAGTTTGCCGCGGAATGAGTGGACTACTATGTGCGGAATATCCACTGTTATCCCATTTATATGATTTCCGGAAACAGAGTTAGTCCCGTTCACCGGTCCTGAATAGTAAATGCCATAAACATCTACGCGCGCAGTCGTATTCGTGCTTCGTAAATTACACACAGTGTTACCATTAACAGTTTGATTTGCCCCTGCCGTATTCGAAGTCTGTGAAATGCCAATAACTGTTGCAGAACTTCTGGTGGAGGTTTGTGAACTGGCTGAAGAAATATTCTTTACAATATTGTTTGTTATAATATTAGATCCGGAAATGGTTGAAATCCCGCGCGCGCGCGCTCCTGAGTTTGTTCCAGTATAACCATTGTACAAATTTGAAACAGTATTGCCTGAAATGGTTGTGGTTCCCAGCCCTGAACTGTAGATACCATAAACATCCTGCTTCTGTTGAGAAATGGATGCCGATGAACTTGTCTGAATGCTGTTTGCGGTACTGCGGCTGCCAATTAAATTATTGTTGATGTTTATCGTTCCGGTAACGCCTCTTACATAAACCGACTCAAAACCGTGTGAATAGTAAGCTGAACTGACTGTTGTAACAGAACCAACGGTGTTATTCAAGACATTAACAATTCCGCTGCTGGCATTCAGAATACCGTGAGATGTTGAATAACCGTTTGTCTGTCCGTCGAACACAACGTTTGGAATGCCCGTATAACCCGCTCCGCCACTGTTGACGGTAATACCCGTAACCTTGCCCGTTCCATCAATTATGGCAGTAGCTGTTGCCGACGTAGTACTTCCCGAAACTGAAAAAGTAACGGCAGGAGGAGTGGTGTAACCTGTACCGCCGCCAAGCATGGTAACTGCGGTAACGGCACCTCCACTAATTGTAGCAGTAGCCGAGGGAAGAGGTGTGGTTACAACGATTGAACCTGTTCCCGTGGAATCCCCGATAATATTGCCTGTTACATCAACATTACCGGCGTTTATGAATATACCGTCCCATGGATTATCCTCAACGCTCGTACAATTAATATTTCTGATAATATTGCCCTGAACAATTGCGGGAGTTGTAGCACCGCCTGACACAAAGACTGCACAGAAATAACTTGCAGTATTGGCGTTAATAATCCAGGGATTGCCTGCACACTGCGGAGCGCTTCCACCTATATAATTTTCACTAATAGTCTGCATGCCTTGCAAAGATGCCCTGATAGGATTATAGGTATTGGCACCCTGAGGTGCAAAAACGGTCGTTTCATAAAAGCTGTTTCCCGTAACAGTATTGTCGAGGGAATTTGATGAAAAGAGGATTCCGTATGAGCCGGTGGCAGGATTTAAAAAGTCGTAAAAATTATTGTTTCTGATGATATTCCCGCTGTTCTCACGGCCTGTACTTCCTGAGAACATAACTGTATTGACCGGTCGGTTTCCACCGGAATTCGTTATAGAGCAATATTCAATTATGTTATTGTCATTACCGTTGCCCACAGTTGATGTGCTGAATAAAATCATAGCACTGCCGGAACCGATGCATGAACCGTTGATGCTGCAGTATCTTATTGTATTTCCGGTAGCGGATTTTGAAAATGACAGGGTTGAAGCAACTGTACTAATCGTATTTGTATTTCGTATCGTAAGGTTAGTGCTGCCACTCTGGTTTACCCGACCATCAATAGTCACATTCGTTGAGCCCACCAAACTGATTAAGGGGTTCGCAACACTTCCTCCAATAATGTATCCTGAACCGGCCGGAAATATTAAAATTGAATTATAGCTTGCACTTCCACTGCCGGTAGCATTTAAAATTGCAGAGGCTGTTTCTGTGGTTGAGCCGGTTATTTTCAGGGTGATTGTCCCGCTCACGGTACCGGCATTTATTGCATCAAAAGCCTGCTTGAGTGTTGAGTAGTTTGCGCCTGCGCCACCAACCGTTTTAACCGTCTGACTACTTGCATTAATCGCCAGAAAACACAAAACAAGAAGGAGCAGTTTGGGTAGTTTTTTATTCATACAATAATCAGTTTTTCAGGTAAATTATCTCTAATTCGAATTTAAAATCATGCAATTATTTTCTCACTAAAATTTAATATCTATAACGTGTCAAAAATACATCCGAACCACAGGCTGTTCCAAAAGCCTAATAGCGCGTTTGATTCAGGTGAAATGACTTGATTGTTTTCAGGAAAGTGAATAGAAAAAGCCCCACTTTTTAAGGGTGGGGCTGAAAGAAAAAATCAATTTTCAGTGAGTGATTCGCATTTATTATTTCACCGGATAGTAGATTTCGGTGAGCCACTTAGCGGTATCTTTCTCAATTCCGGGATCGGTAACATAAACTTCCCAAGGAGCGCCGATTACCGTCAGTTTATTGGCTTTTATGAATTCATCAATCTTGGCATGGCCCAAACCGGTGCCCTGATACTTTCCGTAATATTTCGCCATTACGGCATTGCCTTTCTTGATAGTGCCTGCAATAATCCGCCCTTTGGATTTTCCGGTTTTGTTCACGGGAATTCCTGCTTCCATGTCAAACGATTTTTCGCTGAAGGTGTGGTATATTGCGAACGGTGAGCCTTCAGCCTTCAGACCGCAGGTGCTCATATAGGCCATTATCTCACCATAAATGGCGCCCATGCGTTCCGAGATATTTTCAGGAGTAACTGTTTCGCGTATAGAAAGATAAGCTTGTTCCTGAACGCTTGTCTGCAATACATCGATGGCATTTTTGGGCATTTTTTCGCAAACAACTTTTAGATTATTAAGGCCATTTTCAAAATCTGGCCCAACCATTTTATCAAAGAATAGTCCTATGATTCGACTGATAGGGTTATAGCCGAGCTTGGTTTCAATATTCCAGGTAACGTTCACGGCTGTATCGGTTATTCCGAATTTAAAAGTAGTAGTTGATTCGCCGCCCATACCGGTCATTTCAAATATAATGATGTCGTTTTTTGTGTAGGTAGTCGTGGTCATGCTGCCGCTGCCCACCTTATCGTTTTTACTTTCCCAGCTGTATTTTGCTCCAACACCTGATGCGGGACCCTCGTAAGTCAGTTTCATGGCAGTGTCAATCTTATGCCAGGGTGACCATGCCGGCCAGTTCTTCAACACACCAACCTGGTCGAAAACAACAGAAGCAGGAGCTTTGATGGCAATGGAGCGTTCAACGCGAGCCGTAGAAGGGAAGAACATAGTTATAATAAAAATGCCGCCCAGTATGTAGGCAATCCATTTTAAAATCTTATAAAACTTCTTCATGGGTAGTGGTTTTAGGTTTGGTCAAAAATACGAAAAATAGTCGTAAGTCGTGAGCCGAGAGTCGAGAGTCGAAAAAATCAAAAAAGTCGAGAGTCGAGAGTCGTGAGTTAAAAAAATGAAACAAGTCGTATGTTGAAAGATAGGCTAAAGCTTAAGGGTAAAAGCGAGAAGCTAAAAGAAATTGCCCGGTTAGCAGCGACCCGTTGGTGGATCAACGAATGACTAAATGCTATTGATATAGTGTGTTTTAAGGATATTTATATGTCCTATAATTTATATTATGTTAAATAGCATTTTTCTAAAAGAAGGAGAATGGTTTATGGCCACTCTCCCTTTTCTATTGATTCTATCGTTCAGTTCTTATACCTGAATTCAATCTCAGAATTAAAACAAACGATTTATTCCTATTTCAGTTTGCTCAATTTCTCCTCAACCCTTTTCAAATTCTCAGCATCGCTTTTGCGTGCATAAAGTTGTTTCAGGGTCAACAATGTGTTCTTGTCTGTCGGCTGAAGTCTTTCGGCAGTTTCCAGCACCGGAATTGCATCTGTGAGCAATTTATCGGCTACAGCTTTCAATTCATCGTATTTTGCATCACCTAACGGCAGCTTATTTGCTTCTTCCATTTTAGATGCTGCACTGTTAACATATAACGCACCCAGATTATAATAGGCATCAAAATAGTCAGGTTTCAGTTCGATGGCTTTCTTGTAAGACTTTTCTGCTTCAGCGAAATTGCCTACTTCGTCCATATTGGCTCCAATTGCAAAGTGCAAAGCCGGGTTATTCGGATCTTTGTTCACCGCTACAGCAAGCAAATCGTTTGCTTCTTTTGTCTTACCCTGGGCCAGATAAATATTGATTTGAGCTATAATAAGATTCAAATCCTGAGGAAATATTTTACGTCCTTTTTCTATTACACCAAGTGCTTTTACCGTATCTCCTTCGTTTTTATATATTCCTGATAAAGAAGTATATACAATACTCTGCTTGTAGTTATTCTTCATCAGTTCTTCGAAGCAGCTTTTTGCCTTTTTATTATCCTTAAGGTTGAGGGCGCACAATGCAATATTGAAGGTAGCGGTAGTATCTTTGATCTGGAAAATAGTGTTTATTTTCTTGGTCATTTCAAAGTTTGTCATGGCTTCCGTATAGTTTTTCACGTTATACAGCTCTACCCCTTTGTTGTAATACTGTTCCCCAATTACAAACAGGCCCAGCATGGGCGATGTAGGTGCCAGATTTTCATTACTAATATTCGGGTCTATGGCAATAGCGGCTTGATATGAATCATAAGCAACCTGCAGAGCATTGGTATCGAGACCTTTATATTTATTGTTGGTAGTCAGATGAATGTTCAGGTAAATGTTGCCGCGGTAGAACCATGTTTTGGCCAAACCTTTGGTGGCATCATTTTTACTTGCTTCATCAATGTTGAGTTTTGCTTTGTCGAGCTGGCCGTTTCTGAGGTAATTAAATGCGCTTACCACCTTTGCCTGTTGGGCGAACAATCCTGATACGCACAGGATAGCAGCCATTGTTAAAACACTTTTTCTCATTGTAATGTGGTTTATAAGATTGTATTTTTTATCTGATGCAAATATATATTTTTCCTATTAGCAACTTATCTGCCAAACGGCACAACAGTAAAAAAATTATTCATCCTTTTCACTTTCCGGTTCATTTGCGATATCGGGATCAATAGCCGGAATATGTGTTTCTTCGCCTTCAACACCATCAATTAACTCGGCATTTTCGGCGTTTTCATCGATTTCTATCTCATCTTCTTTAACATCAACTTTGGCTATAGCGGCAATGGCATCATCGTCGTTCAGTTTGATGAGCCTTACCCCTTGCGTTGCGCGACCTACAATTCTAAGATCGGAAACAGCCATACGGATGATAATACCGGATTTGTTGATAATCATTAAATCGTGGGTTTCCAGAACATTCTGAATGGAAATCAGGTCACCGGTTTTAGGAGTGATATTGATGGTCTTCACCCCTTTTCCGCCACGGTTTGTTACTCGGTAATCGTCAAGTTCAGAGCGCTTTCCATAACCATTTTCGGAAACAACCAGAATGTTGTATTCGCTGCTTTCAAGGCAAATCATACCGATTACTTCATCTTTATCGTTGGCAAGGGAAATTCCTCTTACACCGGAAGCGTTGCGGCCCATGGGGCGCACTTTGGATTCATTGAAACGGATGGCCCTGCCTGAGCGCAATGCCATCAGCACTTCATTGGTTCCATTGGTAAGACGTGCCTGCAGCAGTTCATCTCCGTCGCGGACGGTTATGGCATTGATACCATTTACGCGTGGTCTGGAATAGGCTTCGAGGGTTGTTTTTTTGATAACGCCTTTCTTGGTACATAATATAATGTAATTATCTTTTATGTACTCCTTATCCGTAAGGTTCTTTATATTGATGAATGCCTTTACTTTATCATCGGGAGGCAGGTTAATCAGGTTTTGTATCGCACGGCCTTTCGATGCCTTGGTTCCTTCGGGAACTTCAAAAACGCGCATCCAGAAGCACTTGCCTTTCTCGGTGAAGAAGAGCATATAATTGTGCATGGTGGCGACAAACAGGTATTCCAGGAAGTCGTTATCGCGGATATCGCTGCCTTTGGAACCGCGGCCACCTCTGTTCTGCCTTTTGTACTCGGCAAGCGGTGTACGTTTGATATATCCCATGTGTGAAATGGTAATAACCACTTCTTCGTCGGCTATGGTATCTTCAATTTTGAAGTCGGATGCGGCATAGACAATCTCTGTGCGGGGTTCGTCGCCGTATTTTTCCTTCATTTCCAGCGTTTCGGCTTTGATGATCTCCATGCGCTTTCCTTCATCAGATAAAATGCCTTGCAGCTCTTCAATAAGCTTCATCAGTTCGTTATACTCTTTCTGGAGGTTTTCGCGTTCTAGACCAACGAGACTGCGCAGACGCATGTCAACAATGGCGCGTGCCTGAATATCAGACAACGCAAATTTCTCCATGAGTCCTGTACGAGCTTCATCAACTGTTTTAGCAGCACGGATGATTGCAATCACTTCATCGATATGGTCAAGTGCAATGAGCAATCCTTCAAGAATATGTGCTCTTTTCTGAGCCTGTTCCAGATCGTACTGAGTGCGCAGTGTAATTACTTCATGCCTGTGAGCTACAAAATGCGAAATCAGCATTTTGAGGTTGAGCATTTGCGGCCTTCCTTTTACCAGTGCAATGTTGTTTACGCTGAATGATGACTGCAATTGAGTAAGCTGGTACAGTTTATTTACAACAACGTTTGAAATGGCATCTTTACGAAGTTCATATACGATACGGATTCCATTCTTATCGGATTCGTCGCGGATATCGGTAATGCCTTCAATTTTTTTATCGACCACCAGATCGGCGGTTTTTTTGATCATCTCGGCTTTGTTTACCTGATAAGGTATAGAAGACACGATAAGGTGATCGCGACCATTTTCTTCTTCAATGTTTACATCGCCGCGAACAACGATACGACCGCGTCCGGTTTCATATGCTTCTTTAACACCTTCATAGCCATAAATGGTTCCGCCGGTGGGAAAATCGGGCGCTTTGATGAACTTCATCAGTTCAGGAATGGTGATGTCGTTATTGTCGATATAGGCAACAATGCCGTCGCACACTTCCGAAAGGTTATGGGGGGCCATATTGGTGGCCATACCAACGGCAATACCGGAAGCTCCGTTAATAAGGAGATTCGGAATCTTGGCAGGAAGAACGGTAGGTTCTTCGAGTGTATCATCAAAGTTGAGCTGAAATTTTACGGTATTCTTATCAATATCGTTCAGCATTTCTTCAGCAATCTTCTGAAAACGTGCTTCAGTATATCGCATGGCAGCCGGGCTGTCGCCGTCGATGGAGCCAAAGTTCCCCTGACCTTCAACCAGAGGATAGCGCAGCGACCATTCCTGAGCCATACGTACCATGGCGTCATAAACGGAGGTATCGCCGTGCGGGTGATATTTACCGAGCACTTCCCCTACTATCCTGGCAGATTTTTTATATGGCTTATTTGCCATAATACCAAGATCATACATACCGTAAAGAACCCTGCGATGTACAGGTTTGAGTCCATCCCTGATATCAGGTAGCGCGCGCGAAACAATAACCGACATTGAGTAATCAATGTAGGCCGTTTTCATCTGGTCTTCAATGTTTACCTGAATAATTCTGTTGCCTTCTGCCATAATAGTACTAAGTCAAACAAAGATAAGTGATTAAATATTTTTGATAAGGGTACAAAAGTAAACTTTTTCAGACAATAAAAAAGGAGTTTTCGGCATATTTTCTTACTAACAGAAATCTGTTGATAATTATCGCTGCCGTAAAGGTACAGGAAGATGATATTTTATAATTTTGAACCTGAAGGCAATTGCCGTATCTTTGCATAAGCATTCTACCCTATTATGGAAGCAAAATTCTCACAACGCGTCAAAGACGTACTAACATTCAGCCGTGAAGAGGCCATCAGACTTGGCAATGACTACATAGGTGTTGAACACCTGTTTCTTGGAATACTACGGGAAGGAGAAGGCATGGCCGTGAAGCTGCTTTTGCTGCTTCAGGTTGATTTGGCCGAGCTTCGTAAATCCATTGAAAAGGCTGTAAAATCAACCACTTCCAAAGAAAGGAACGTGGAAAATATACCTTTGATAAAGCAGGCTGAACGGGTGCTTAAAATCACGTATCTGGAAGCAAAAGTTTTTAAAAATGATATGATAGGGACAGAGCATCTGCTGCTGTCTATTTTAAAGGAAAAGGAGAATATTGTGGCGAAAACCCTTGGTAAGATGGGTATCCGGTATGAGGAAATCCGTGAAGAATTGAAGAATCTGATTTCGACCAGTGGCGAAACAAAGTTCGACCCCAAAGATGAAATTCCCGGTACACCCGGTGGTGATGACCCCGACGAAGGTGTTTTTGGTGGTGAAACAAAAAAAGTAACTGACAGCAAGTCCAAAACACCGGTGCTCGACAATTTCGGTCGCGACCTTACAAAACTTGCCGAAGAAGACCGTCTCGACCCTGTAGTGGGCCGCGAAAAGGAACTTGAGCGTATTGCACAGATATTAAGCAGACGTAAAAAGAACAATCCTGTGCTCATAGGCGAAGCCGGCGTTGGAAAAACTGCCATTGCCGAAGGGCTGGCACTGCGCATTGTACAGCGTAAAGTTTCCAGAGCCTTGTTTGACAAACGCGTGGTAACACTCGATCTGGCGTCATTGGTGGCGGGAACAAAATACCGCGGACAGTTTGAAGAACGCATGAAAGCCGTTCTGAACGAGCTGGAGAAGAATCAGGACATCATTATTTTTATTGACGAGATTCACACTATCGTTGGTGCAGGCGGTGCATCGGGTTCGCTCGACGCGTCCAACATGTTCAAGCCTGCCCTTGCACGCGGAGATATTCAATGCATAGGTGCAACAACGCTGGACGAATACAGGCAGTATATTGAGAAAGACGGCGCCCTGGAACGCCGATTCCAGAAAGTACTGGTTGAGGCAACTTCTCCGGAAGAAACAACAGAGATACTTTATAAGATTAAAGAAAAATACGAGAAACATCATCTGGTGAAATATTCGGATGAAGCCATCAAAGCGTGTGTTACGCTGACCATGCGTTATGTAAGCGACCGCTGTCTTCCCGATAAGGCTATAGATGCCATGGACGAAGCCGGTGCCCGCGTACATATCACCAATATTCACGTTCCGGAAGAAATTATTAAGGTTGAAGCAGAAATAGAGGAATCAAAGCAGAACAAACGTAAGGCTATTGAAAGTCAGAAATACGAAGAAGCTGCCGAATTCCGCGATAAAGAGCGCAAGCTGCTTGATGAGCTGGAACGGGCCAAACGCAAATGGCTGAGTGAATCGCAGCTTAATCTGGAAACCGTAACCGAAGATAATGTAGCGGAAGTGGTTGCCATGATGACCGGTGTTCCCACACAGCGCATCGCTCAGAACGAAAGCACACGCCTGATAGGCATGGAAGACGAACTGAGAAAATTGGTTATCGGGCAGGACGACCCTATAAAGAAAGTGGTGAAAGCGATTCGTCGGAACCGCGCCGGACTGAAAGATCCGAACAAACCCATTGGTACTTTTATTTTCCTCGGTCCAACCGGAGTTGGTAAAACCTATCTGGCGAAAGTCCTTTCAAAATATTTATTTGATTCGGACGAAGCTATGATACGCGTTGATATGAGCGAGTACATGGAGAAATTTGCGATATCGAGACTAATCGGAGCGCCTCCGGGATACGTGGGTTATGAAGAAGGCGGACAACTGACGGAAAAAGTAAGACGCAAACCTTATTCGGTAGTGCTTCTCGACGAAATTGAAAAAGCGCATCCCGATGTATTCCATTTATTGCTTCAGGTATTGGACGACGGACAGCTTACCGATAGCTTCGGCAGAAAAGTCGATTTCAAGAATACCATCATTATAATGACATCCAATATTGGTTCGAGACAGCTCAAAGAATTTGGTTCGGGCGTTGGATTTAATACAACTTCCAAAGAATCGAATAAATCGGGCTACCAGCGCAGTGTTATTGAAAATGCGCTTAAAAAAGCATTTGCGCCCGAGTTTTTGAACCGTATTGATGATGTTGTGGTGTTTGACGATATCAAACGTGAAGATATACATCGTATCATTGACATAGAGCTGTCGTACCTCGAAGAGCGCGTAAAATCTATGGGATTCAAACTTAAAGTAACCACCAAGGCCAAAGACCTGATTGTAGATAAAGGCTGGGATCCGAACTTCGGAGCACGTCCGCTCAAAAGGGCCATCCAGAAATATATCGAAGATGTATTGGCCGAAGAGATTATCAAAAGTAAACTGAACCCCGGCGATGTAATTGGCATCGACTACAACGAGAAGAAAGAAGAAATGGAGATTAAAATTACCGAAGCCAAAAAAGCCGGCAAGGATAAAGACTGAGCCGGAACATGATATCTCCTGAATCTATTTTCATCATCATCACAATTATAATTTGCTTTAACTATCTGCTCGATAGATTTTTGGATTATCTGAATTCAAAACGTTGGAGCAAGTCGTTACCTGCGGAGCTTGCAGGAATTTATGATGCAGAAAAGTACGAAAAATCGCAGCGCTACCTGAAGGTCAACAACAAATTCGGGCAGATAAGCGGCGGTTTTTCGTTTTTAATAATGCTGTTGATGCTTTTTCTGGGTGGGTTTGCCGTAGTTGACTCATGGACCGTTTTAATTTCTGCAAATGTTATTGTAAGCGCTCTGGTCTTTTTTGGTATTCTCGCCTTTGCCTCAGATTTACTTTCGCTTCCGTTTTCACTGTATCATGTTTTTGTAATTGAACAGAATTTTGGGTTTAACCGTACCAGCGGCTTTACTTTTTTAATGGATAAAATTAAAGGTTGGTTGCTTGGATTGTTGATTGGCGGAGGAATCGGCGCTTTGGTAATATGGATATATACCCTGAGTGAAAACTGGTTCTGGCTGATTGCCTGGGCAGTGGTTACCGCTTTCATGATATTTATGAACATGTTCTACTCATCGCTGATAGTGCCGCTGTTCAACAAACAGACGCCGCTTCCCGAAGGCGAACTGCGCACGGCTATTGAAGATTTCAGCATGAACGTAGGTTTTAAATTGGCAAATATTTATGTCATTGATGGTTCAAAACGTTCGCGCAAAGCCAATGCTTATTTTGCAGGGCTTGGTCCGCGCAAAAGAATTGTATTATATGACACGCTGATTAACGACCATACGGTTCCAGAACTCGTGGCTGTGCTGGCACATGAGATTGGTCATTACAAAAAGAAGCATACACTTAACGGTCTTCTGATTTCGGTGGCCGAAACCGGCTTGATGTTATACCTTCTCGGGCTGTTTCTTTCGTTGCCTGAGATTTCGATGGCACTTGGCGGAAAAGCCGCGAGTTTCCATATGGGTGCACTGGGATTCGCCTTGCTGTACAGCCCTTTTTCGATGCTTCTCTCGCTGGCAACAAACTATATTTCGCGCAAACATGAATATGCAGCCGACCGTTACGCGGGAACACATTACGATGCGGAAGCATTGAAATCAGCGCTCAAAAAACTTTCCGTGAATAATTTGAGTAATCTGAATCCGCATCCTGCCTACGTTTTCTTTCACTACTCCCATCCTACCCTGCTGCAGCGGTTGAAAGCGCTTGATACAGTCGCTCCTAACCAAACAGGTTCTCTAAAGAGTTCGTAAAGTTAAAAAGTTTATAAAGTTGAGACGAGAGCCGTGTTTATTTAAAACGGGAAATCGTAACCTGTGATATTGCATTCCTGCACCAGCTGTTTGATTTCTTTTTGCAATGCGTCATTGAGCGGAACACCTTTATGCTCGCGTTCGAGCCATGTCAGATATTCTTTTTCTCCTGCCGTATAGATGCGTTGCTGTCCGGGCATTTTGCGCGAATCACGCAACTCACGAAGGATATCGCCTGTTGTTTTTTTGAATTCTGCAGGCTCAATAAAAGCATTGATATCAATGGCGATGAAGAAATGCCCCAATGGATAGGGAACTTTTTTACCATTTTCAATACCCAATAACATTTTCATGTAACTGCCGCCCTGCAAGGCTGCCGAGAGTATTTCAACAACGGTTGCATACCCATAACCTTTGTAACCGGCGGTTTCTTCACCAATACCGCCCAAAGGTGCCAGTGCAGCTTTTTCGGCAACCAAATCTTTTAATATTTCAGTTGCATCGGTTTTTGATTCACCATTTTCATCAATCACCCATCCTTTGGGAACGGCTTTTCCTTCGCGGGCATACAACTCAATTTTTCCGCGCTGACTAACTGATGTTGCACAGTCGAGAAAGAAGGGAAACTCTTCGTCGGTTGGCATTGCAAAGGTAAGCGGGTTAGTGCCTAACATATTTTCCACTCCAAATGTAGGTGCAATGGACGGTCGTGCGTTGGTGCCAGTAACCCCTATCATATCCTGATTTGCCGCCATCAGCGCATAATAGCCGGCAATGCCGTAATGCGTGCTGTTGCGTACGGCCACCATGCCCATTCCCAATTTTTTCGCTTTGTCAATAGCCATTTGCATTGCCATTTTGGAAATCACGTGGCCCATGCCGTTATGGCCGTCAAGAACAGCCGTTGTTGGTCCTTCGCGAACAATTTCTACGTTCGTGACGGGATTCAGAATGCCATCTTTTATACGGTCGTAGTAAATTGGTTTCAGGCGATTGAATCCATGCGAATCAATGCCGCGTTTATCGGCAGCAATCAATACTTCCGCAACTATTTTCGCATCGTTTACAGGCACTCCTGCTTTTACTAAAACGTCTACCATGAAGCGTTCCATGATATTAAAATCCATCCAGACTGTTGTTCCTTCGTTCATCGTTACTATATTTTAATTAGTGCGTTAATCCAAGTTTCAAAAATTCGGTTTTGGCAGCAGGCGTTGCTCCATTTTTTCGTAACACTTTTTTATAAAAAAGTGTTACGCTGCCGGACATTTTGTTGTTTCGACGCTTCGACAAGCTCAGAGACCGAAGCTCAGCGAAAGACAAATTATCGTTTGGGTACGCCATAATCAAGGGTTATCAGTTTCAGGGATTCTTTATCCTGAAAGGTAAAACTTGACTGCATCCATTCCGGCGGTCCGTACTGCCCCATGGCATCGTTAGAAAAGCCATATCCTTCTTTGGGAACGCCGAGTGTATTTTTATCTAATTCGCCATTGGAATTTTCGTCATGGATAATTGCTACAGCGTAGCTGCCATAAGGAATATCTTTAAACGTTGCAATTTCTTCGCTGGCATCAACGGGTATAATGGCCGTACGGAACGGTGTATCGCCCATATACGTTCCTTTCGTATTGTAGAGTGCTATACGTAAGTTGCCATTGTCGCTTCGGATTCCTTTCACAAACACCCTCAAATCGCCGGTACCTGCAGGATGCGGATTGTCAATATTGATGGTTGAATCGGGGATTGAAACTGGTGCAGGAATAACCGGATTATCTTTCGTTCCGGGCGATGCAGGTGTTTGCGCAAATACGCCACCGCAAAATATTATGAAAGCTGAAACCAAGAGGACTTTTTTCATTATGAGTGTTTTTATGATTAGATTTTGTAACACTATTTTATAAAAAAGTGTTACGATTAAATTTCATTTTGTTTTCCCGGCATTCGTGTAAACCATATTAATAACCATTGTTTTATTCTGACCGGCGAACCAGAATTTCGCATCTTTAAACTCCGGCGGGCCGAAGGTGCCACGGGCATCGTTCGAAAACCCATACCCTTCCACAGGGATTCCCATATCATTTTTATCAAGAATGCCATTGCCGTTTTCATCGTGAATAATTGCAACTGCATAATTCCCTTTGCCAAGGCTGTCGAATTGGACAGTAAGCTGATTCGATTTTATTATTTCCGAAGCGTTGCGCAGCGGTTCTTTTTTCATAAACCCATTTGACTTATTGTAAAGGGCAACCAGTGCTTTTCCGCCGGTAGTGCGGCATCCTTTGATAATTATTTTTATACTTCCGAGCAATGTGTCTTTCTTCACCCTGACGCTGTCCTGAGCAGGTGCAGTTCGAAGGCTGTCTGTTTGCGCATTTGCAAACGCGGCTATAAGCGCACAAAGAAAAACAAAATAAAACCTTTTTATCATTTCAATACACTATTGTCCGATAAAAATACAGAATATTATTTTGCAAACCGCAACAAATTG